>CAVHOL010000053.1:0-18901 GCA_963637655.1 bacterium
CCCTACGGGACTCATTCCCCTCACTGTGCGGTGGGACACCGCACGCTACTACAAAAAATCCTGCGGGACCCGTCGTATGCTGAACGGCCGGAAAAAATCCGTTCGTTTTTTCCGTCCTGTACGCCTGCATATCACGGTTTTTGTGTAAATTTGCCAAAATTGGCCTTACTTCTGACCCACCCTACCCGATGAAAAAAATTCTTCTGACCCTGGCGGCCGCCGTCTTTCTGCTTTTGGCCGCCGTCTACACCTTCGATACCGGCTACCGCCGCACCCTGCGGCTGACCGAACCGACCGGGCCGCACACCCAGCGCGACAACATGCTCTCCTCGCTCAATGTCACGGCCATCACCCAAGACAGCCTGCGGCGGATATGGATCGGCACGTCGGCGGGCATCAACGTGTACGACGGCGAGACCTTCACCCAGTTTTTCCACGACACACGCGACTCCACCGCCCTGCCCGACGACTATGTCAACGTGCTGCACCGCAGCCGGGACGGACACCTGTGGGTGGGCACGCAAAACGGGCTGGCATGCTACGAGGGCGCCAGCCACTTCCGCCGCTTCGCCCTTCCGTCGCCCGACGCCTGCATCACCGCCATCGCCGACGCCGACACCGCCGGAGGCACGCCGGCCGTGGTTGTCAGCAACCGCAGCCGGCACTTTCTCGTAGCCGACGACGGCAGCGTGCGCCAGCTCACCGGCACCCAGGCCCGCCAGTTCACCGCCAAATCCCGGCGCGCGCCGGCCGTGCTGGCCGAAGCCGACACCGTCGCCATGAACAAGCCGCGCGACCTCGTGCAGGCGCTCTTCCGCGACGACGAGAACAATCTGTGGGTGGGCTACCACAACGCCGGATTTCAGGTCATCTCCGACGACATACGCCGCTACGCGCAGGCCAACAGCAATGCGCTCGCACGGGCCACGGCGGGCCGCGACGTCACCTGCCTCGCCACCGTCGGCCGGCATATCCTCGCAGGCACCACCCTCCGCCTCTACGTCTACGACACCGCCGCCGACCGCTGGCGGCAATACTTCTACCGCGACCTGTTCGGCGACCGCAGCGCAACGGTCATACCGCGCGATGCCTCACGCCACGAGCTGCGCGCCGTCGTGCCGCTCGACGGCCGACGCTGCTGGCTGGTAGGCAACCGCCGCGTGCTCTCCTGCACCCTCGGCGAAGCCTCGCTCGCCACCGCCGCCACAGACACAGACAACGGCACTCCGACTGTGACAAGCACGCTCGGCAGCGGCGTGCGCATGGGGTCTACGCTCTACGTGAGCAGCGACTGCGGCGCATTGCTCACCTACACCTTCGGCGCCGCACGGCCCGACAGCATCACCGTGCCGGGTGCCTGGTACGACGACGAGACCCAGCTCACCGCCCTCGACCACCGGCGGCTGCTGCTCTTCATGCGCAACATGAACGTGATGGTCTACGACACCCGTCGCCGCACGTTCACCCCCGTGCCCGTCAGGGGCGACCTGCCCTACGGCAATGTCGACCCCGCCTTCATCCGCACCGACACGCACGGCAGCGTCTGGCTCGGCACCAAGCGGTCGGGGCTCTACCGCCTCGACGCCCGCACCGGCAAGGTGGAGCGGGCCACCTTTGTCAGCGACGTGCACGTGCAGGGCCTCGTCGAAGACACGCTCGGACAGCTCTGGGTGACGACCATCAAGGATGCGGTGTGCTACCGCCCGGCCACGGGCGATGTGCTGATGAACAGCCTCGTATCGTCGAGCCAGAACGACTGGAACCGCCAGTTCTTCGACAATGCCGTCTGCATCGCCCCCGACGGCCGCGTCGCGCTGGGATCGTCTGACGGATGCCTCTTCCTGCCGCCCAAGAGCGCCGACAGTGCCGCCGCACCGCAGCTCTACATCTACAGTATGGAGACGGCCGACGGCGACGGGCACACCTTCGCGCTCAATGCGGGCATCGGCGACGGCGACCGCTACACGCTGCCCCACGACCGCAGCAGCGTCACCTTCCGCTTCTTCTCGCCCGACTACGGCGGACGTCCGTCGCTCATGTACGAATATATGCTTGAGGGCTACGACAAGACATGGCAGCCGCCCACCTACCGCCATGAAGCCCGGTACAGCCGTCTGCCGCCGGGACAGTACACCTTCCGTCTCCGCCTGGCGGCCTCCGCCGGCGGACGCACGCTGGCCGCCCGCAGCGTCACAGTGACCGTCAGACGCGCCCCGTGGCAGTCGGCCGCGGCATGGATGCTCTACGCCGTGCTCGCCCTGCTGGCCGTACACTGCATCAACATGGTCTACCTGCGGCTGCGCTCCAGCCGTCTCAGGCTCGAGCAGGAGCAGCGCACCAACGAGATGAACATGAGCTTCTTTGCCAACATCTCCCACGAGTTCCGCAACCCCATCACCATCATCGCCGGACCGCTCATGCAGCTTCTTGCCGACGACTCCCTGCCACGCCACGCCCGGGCCACGCTCGACCGCATATGCCTGAGCGTGAACCGTATGCTGAGACTCATAGACCAGATGCTGGACTTCAATCAACTGGAGACTGACGCCCTGAGACTGAAAGTGTGTCCGGTCGACGCCGCGGCAGAGCTGGAAAAGTTGGCTACAACCTTTGCCGACTCTGCCCGTGTGCGCGGCATCGCCCTGGACACGAGAGTAACCGCTGACGACTGCCCGGCCTGGATGGATGTCGATAAACTCGAAAAAATCCTGAGCAATCTGTTTACCAATGCATTGAAGCACACACCTACAGGCGGACGCATCATCATTGCGGCTACAACAGAGAACAATCAAAACGCAGACACCGCCGGACCGGCCGCCTCGCGGCAGCTCGCCATAAGCGTCTACAACAGCGGCTCACACATAGCCGCAGACAAGATGACCGACGTTTTCAAACGTTACTATCAATTGGCTGACACAGAGAGCGGTCATCATTATGGATGGGGCACAGGCATCGGCCTGTACTATGTCAAGAGGCTCGCCACGCTGCACCACGGCGACGTCACCGCAGACAATGTCGTGCGCGAGGGGACGGAGGGCGTGGAGTTCCGCGTCACGCTGCCCATAGACCGCGACGCCTACTCCGACAGCGAGACCTCTGCCGAGGGCCACAGCGTGATGCAGCTGCCGGTCGACACGATGACTGAAGAAGGTACATCGTCCGCCGCAGATGCCACGGACGCGCCGGCTGCCGACAGGAAGCGCATACTCATCGTCGACGACGATACCGACGTGGCGCAGTATATCCGGTCGATCTTCGCCGATACCTACGACGTACACAACCGTTATTCGGCCGAGGCGGCGCTCGCCGACATCGATGCCCTGCGCCCCGACATCGTACTGAGCGATGTGGTCATGGGCGAGATGTCGGGCTACGAACTGTGCCGGAGGCTGAAGGACAACCTCTCCACCAGCCACATACCGGTGGTGCTCATCACCGCCAAGTCGGAGATGAAGGAGCAGATCGGCGGACTGCGCATGGGCGCCGTGGCCTACGTCACCAAGCCCTTCGACCCGTTCTACCTCCGCGCCCTGGTCGAGTCGCAGCTCGCCGCCGTCAAGTCGCTGCGCCGCCGTCTGGGCGAGAGCACCGACACCCGCGGGGTGGCCGATGCGATGGCCGACCGCGACCGGGAGTTCATGGACGAGCTGTATGCCTCTATGGAGAAACGGTCGACGGAGATGGACCTCAACGTGGCGACCGTGTGCCGCGACATGCTCATCAGCCCTACCAAGTTCAACTACAAGGTGAAGGAGCTCACGGGCGACACCCCCGGCGCCTTCTTCCGCAAGTACAAGCTCAACAAGGCTGCAGCCCTGCTGCGCGAGGGCCGTCTCAACGTGGCCGAGGTGGCCGCCGTGACCGGCTTCGGTACGCCGTCGCACTTCTCGGTGGCCTTCAAGCGGCAGTTCGGCGTGTCGCCCAGCGAGTACAAGTAGGCGGGCAATATATTTTGTCCGGGCCATCCCGTGTCCCGCCTCGCCGGCGGGACACGGGCTTCACTTCTAACCCAAACCTGACGTCCGGACAATGGCCGGACGAAAGAATATCTTTTTTTTATTTAGTAGGTGCGGTGTCCCACCGCACAGCAAGCGAGTAACGAGTCCCGCGACGCATTTTTTGTAGTAGCGTGCGGTGTCCCACCGCACAGCAAAAGAGCAACGAGTCCCGTAGGGACGACACAATATAGGATAGGGGCGTGCCCCTATCTGAAGGCATATCGCGATTGCAGCCCCTGTAGGGGGCGCATATTTGGGCGGCATGCTCTCCTCTGTTCAATTATTCGCCCCCTACAGGGGCAACCCCAAAAACCATTCGTGAAACCGTAGGGGCACGCCCCTACGCTATATTATGCCGTCCCTACGGGACTCGCCGCTTGCGGAATCCATTCGTGGAATTGTTTCGGCCGCAATCCCTATGGGAATCATTCTCTTTACTGTGCGGTGGGACACCGCACGCTACTACAAAATGTCCCTACGGACCCCGTCACCTGCGGAAACCGCAGAGGACCCGTTGTCCGCGGCATCCTCTGTGGCATCCGCCTTTCAAAGTCCTTAGTATACCCCCAGTACAAAGTGGTACACATAGCTGATGCCCAAACCGGCGATGGTGGCCATGACTACATGTATCATGCCGGGCATCATGAAGGAGTGGTTGAGCAGGTACTTGCCGATGACGGTCGTGCCTGTGCGGTCGAAGTTGACCGTGGCGATGTCCGACGGATAGTTGGGTATGAAGAAGTATCCGTACACCGAAGGCATGACACCCAGCAGCACCCAGCCCTCTATGCCGAGCGAGTAGGCCAGCGGAAGCATGGCCACCACTACGCCGCCCTGCGAATTGATGAGCACCGACACGAGGAAGAAGGCGATGGCGATCGTCCAGGGATAGGCCTTGACCAGGTCGCTGAGCATGGCCTGTATCTCAGGCTGGTAGTTGGCGAAATAGGTGTCGCTCATCCATGCGATACCGTAGATGGCCACGACTGCCACCATACCGTTCTGCCATACGGCGCCCGAGATGGCCTTCTTGGGCTTGGCCTTGCAGAAGATGATCATCAGCGCGGCGGCGGTGATCATGGTGATCTGGATGACCACGTTCATCGTCAGCGGCTTGCTCACCTTCTCGGTCACACCAGCCATGACGACACCGGCCTTGGCCAGCTGCTTGGCGGTCTCGGTCACGCCGCCGGGCAGGGTCACCGACTCGGGGGCGCCGGCAGCCACCTGTACGGAGTCATAGCAGGGCAGCAGATTGACGCCGGCCATCGAAGCGACGGAGATCACGACGATCACGACAAGGGCGGCCAGGAAGATATACACGGCACGCTTGCTCTCGGGAGCGATCTTCTTGTCGAGGGTGGTGGCGGTATTGCCGTAGATATATTCTCGCTGCACGGGGTCGGCGATGCGGGCAAGGAACTTCGGGTCCTTGTCGAGGTCAAGTCCGCGGTGCCAGCTGGCGGCCACGGCGCACAGTATGCCGACAATGCAGGCGGGGATGCACACGAGGATGATCTGCACATTGGTGATGTGGAACCCGTTGTCGCAGCTGATGGCGGCAAAGGCCACCACGGCGGCTGCGATGGGCGAGCAGGTGATACCGATCTGCGAGGCGATGCTCGCGATGGCGCACGGACGCTCGGGACGGATGCCCTTCTTCAGTGCGATGTCGCAGATGATGGGCATGAGCGTGTACACCACATGGCCCGTACCCACGAGGATGGTCAGCACGAAGGTGGTGAAGGGGGCGAGGATGGTGATGCGCTCGGGATGTTTGCGCAGTATGCGCTCGGCGATCTGTATCATCCAGTCCATACCTCCCGACGCCTGCAGGATGCCCGCGCAGGTCACGGCGGCAATGATGATGTAGATGACTTCGGTGGGAGGCGTGCCGGGTTTCAACTGAAAACCGAATACGAGCACGGCAAGGCCGATACCTGAGATGGCCCCGAGGGCCAGGGAGCCATAGCGGGCTCCGATCCAGAGTGCTACGAGTACGACGAGCAACTCGACGATCATTATCAATGACATAAGATTTGAATTTAGGTTTTTCGATTTGATTGTTTCCGGTGGCAAAATTAGGAGAAAACTTTTCCGGTCCCGTTCGTTTTTTTTCATACGATATTCGAAAAAATACAATTATTGCACGATGAAATGGGCTTGTTTGGCGGTTTTTGCATACCTTAGCACCCGAAAACATCATCTCACAAGAAAAAAACAGACCTTCACACCATGCGTATACTCGAACACATCATGCAGACCGTACGACGCCACATCTGCCTCATCGCCGTCACAGCCGTGGCCGCCATGCTGCTGCCCTTTCTCGGACTGACGGAGTTTTCCACCAAGGGCGAGCCGCGCGAGGCGGTCGTCGCCCTGTCGATGATCGACGGCGGCGACTGGATACTGCCGGTCAACAACGGCTGCGACATACCCTACAAGCCGCCGTTCATGCACTGGATCATTGCCCTCTTCGCCCTCGCCGACGGCCATGTGGGCGAATATGTGTCGCGCCTGCCGTCGGCCCTGTCGCTCCTGGCCATGACGGTGGGGTGCTACTGCTTCTTCGCCCGCCGCAAGGGGCGGGGCGTGGCAGCACTGGCGACGATACTGACGCTGACCTCGTTTGAGGTGCACCGCGCCGGCACCAACTGCCGCGTCGACATGGTGCTCACCGCCTGCACCGTCGGGGCCATGCTCCTGCTCTACCGCTGGCGCGAGACAAAGGGCCGGTGGGCGGCCGTCCTGGCCGTGCTCTGCATGAGCGGGGCGGTGATGACCAAAGGGCCGGTGGGCATGGTGCTGCCCTGCCTCACCATGGGCATCTACGCCCTGCTGCGCGGCGACCGCCTGTGGCCGACTGTCGGACGGATGGCGGCCGTGGGCCTGCTGGCCTGTGTGCTGCCGGCACTGTGGTACATCGCAGCCTGGCGCGAGGGCGGACAGCATTTCCTCGACCTGGTGATCGAGGAGAACGTGGGCCGCATGACGGGCACGATGAGCTACGGGTCGCACGAGCACGCCTGGCCCTACAATTTCTTCACCCTCATCACCGGATGGCTGCCATGGACGCTCCTCGCCCTCTTCTCGCTCGCCGCACTGCCCTGGCGCAAGATCGTCGCCTCGCTCACCGAGACGGCCAAGGACCCGAGATGGCGCACGTGGGCGCGGAGGCTCCGCGAGGCCGACCCGGTGCAACTGTTCGTATGGGTGGCCTTCTGGACGGTGTTCGTGTTCTACTGTCTGCCGTCGAGCAAGCGCAGCGTCTACCTGCTGCCCAGCTACCCCTTCCTGGCTCTGCTGCTGGCCCAGTATATCGTGTGGCTCGTCGACAACGGACGGCGGTGGCCGGTACGCGCCTTTGCCGTCACGCTGGGCGTGCTGGCCTTCGGCGTGACGGCCGTCTTTGCGGCCGTGCGCATGGGGTGGATGCCGGAGGCGCTCACCCACGGCCGCCACGCCGCCGACAACATCGCCATGGTGGAGGCGCTGGCCCGCATGCCACTGAGCCGCTGGACCTTCTGTCTGGCGGCCGTGCCTGCCATCGCCGGCGCCTGTCTGCTGGTCATGATGTTGCGCCGCCGCTCGCGCAGCGACCGCAGCACGCTCCTCATCATGCCCGCCGAACTGCTCGTCACCATCTTCCTCGCCCTCGACGGCGTATACCAGCCTACGGTGATGAACACCAAGTCGCTCCGCCCCATGGCCGAGCTTCTTGACCGCCGCTACCCCTCCGACCGCCTCTACTCCTATATCGCCGACGACATGATGCACTTCTTCGGCGCCAACTTCTACTCGGGCGACCGTATCGGGGAGTTCGAGTCGGCACGGCCCGACAAGGGCGTGCTGCTCATCGTCGACAACGACCGCGACGCCTTCTTCGCCCGCCACACCGACTATACGTTCATCCCCGACGGCGATGCCGGCGATACCAAAAACGAGATGAAGCAGAAGGTGTTCTTCTACCGGTTTGAGAAAACCGGACGCGGGCAGTGAGACAAAAAATCCAGTATACAATGTAGTAGGTGCGGTAACTTCAGTAGCTGCGGTAACTTTAGTAGGTGCGGTGTCTCACCGCACAGCAACAGGAATGCGATAAGCCTGTCGGTCGACAACAATAGATATTCCTCCTTGCTGTGCGGTGGGACACCGCACCTACTACATTTTCTTACCGGCCGAAAAAAAATTCATCCCGGAGCTTGCGCCCCGGGATGAATCCAACGTTAGTATGTTATGAAAAATTTGAGAGAACATGGGACTTCACAGCCCCATATCGAGTGTTTTGATAAGTTGATGTTTTACTGAAATTGATTTATAGAGAAAGCATAGAAATTATCTTTTCTGTCGCCGCCCCGCCTGTTGCGGACGGCATGGACTTTGCGCTCACTTGAGTGCCGGCATCACCTGCTGCACGTCGCCGCCGAGACTGCTCTGCTTGAGCGTGTCGATGCGCGAACTGTCGCCCATGGCTACGCTGGCGCCGTGGTGCAGACGGTCGACCGTGCCTGCCGTGACCGGCTCCTTCGGCGTGAAGGACACCTGGGCGGCATTGCTCAGGGTGAGGATGATGGCAACGATGGCAGCGGCCTTGAAGAGCGGGGTCAGACGCTGGCGCAGGGTGACCACACGGGCGCGCACGGCGGGCTGCTCGCCGGTCATGGCGAGGATGCGCTCGTCGAAATCCTCGCCCAGCACATCGGCCTTGGGCTCGGCCTGCTCGTAGAGAAAGAGACTGCGGTACTTGGCCATCTCTGCGGGCACGTCGTCCTGGCTGAAGAAGGAGCGGAGTATCTGCTCTTCCTCCAGGGTGGTCTCGCCGTTCCAGTAGCGATCCAGCAGTTGGTCGATGTATTTATAGTCCATAGTTGTCATATTCTTGGTATTTTTTCTTGATGGCCTGCCGCGCCCTGAAGATGTTGACCTTCACCTGTTCCTCGGTGATGCCGAGCACGGCGGCGATTTCCTTGTAGGCCCGCCCTTCGAAATCGCGCAGCTGCACGCAGGTACGCTGCTTCTCGGGCAGACGGGCGATGATGTCCCGCACGATGGCCAGGCGGTCGCTGTCGACAGCGCGGTCGAAGGGGGAGGAGGCCTTGTCGGCCGGCTCGGCCTGCTGCTCGACAAGCGGTGTCTGGCGGTTGTCGCGGCCGGCGACACGGTCGAGCGAGATGTTGCGGCAGACGGTGAGGCAGTAGGCTTCCATCGAGTCGATGGCGTCCCAGGAGTCGCGCCGCGCCCAGACCTTCATCAGTGTGTCCTGTACGATATCTTCCGCCTCGACCCGGTCGAGCGAGATGCGCAACGCAAGTCGATAAAGGATGTCCTTGAGCGGCAACACGTCGTTGCGGAAACTGATTTTCTTCATCGTTCTATATATTATAGACCCTGTACGGGGGAAAAAGTTACACGGGCATGCGATTTTTTTTGTTTTTTCTGCCTACCTTTGTTTTGTCACACCTATTACAATCCCGATACAGGCGGCTGGAAGGGCGTGTGCGTTTATGGTATGTTCCGGTATTCCGGACCCGCACGCAACAAGAAAACCGCACTGACAAACAAGAAAGGACATCAAGTGAGAAAGACAATCATTGCACTCGTGCTCGGCCTCCTGGCTGTGCACGCCTCCGCCCAGGGCGAGGACAAACTGGTCATCAAGCCCACAGGCCGCGTGCTGATGGACGGCGGCCTCTTCGACGCCAACGCCGAAAACGACAATTTCAACGACGGTTTCGCCGTCCCCGACCTGCGCATAGGCGTCAAGGCGAAGTACGGCAACTGGGGCATGAAGGCCGACGTGTGCTACGCCTACAACAAGGTAGGGCTCAAGGACGTGCACATAGAGTACTGGCTGAACGGCGTCAACTATCTGCGCGCCGGATATTTCGTGCACCACTTTGGTCTGCAGAGCGCCACCTCGTCGTCGTTCAAGGAGACGATGGAAGAGCCCATGAGCAGCAAGGCGTTCTTCAACTCGCGCCTGCTCGGCGTGATGTACGCCCACACGGGGCGCAAGTGGCTGGCCACGGCGAGCGTCTTCTCGGAGAACGACGCCATGAAGATGTCTACCGACAAGCTCGGCAACCAGGGCGTGGGCGCCATGACGCGCCAGGTATTCCATCCGCTGACCGGCGAGGGGCGCATACTGCACGTCGGACTGTCGGGCGCCGTGGAGAGTCCGCGGTACAACGACGACGCGGCGCTCAGCCACCGCTCGTTTGTACTGAAGTCCACCTACCCCATCCGCGTGGCCAGCGTCACGGCGGCAGAAGCCAAGGTGACGGAGGCAAGGACGCTCTACAAGTTTTCTCCCGAGCTGGTGGCGGCCTACGGTCGCATGGCCGTCGAGGGACAGTACTTCTACGTGGGCATCGACCGCCGCGGCGGACTGCCCTCCTACCGCGGCACGGGCGGCTACGTCACGCTGCGCGGCATGATACTCGGACGGCCCTACACGTACAATTGCGAGGACGGCGGCCTCAGCCTGCCGGGCAAGGGTGCGCTCGAGGCGGTGCTCTCCTACGACTATGCCGACCTGTCTGACCACAAGGCCGGCATACTCGGCGGCCGCACCAACGACTACTCGCTGACACTCTCCTACTACATCAACAAGTACGTGACGTGGCGCGTGCGCGGCTCCTTCACCCAGGTCTCCGACCGCGCCGGAGCGGCCGACAACTGTCTCCGCACGCTGGAGACGCGCCTGCAGTTCAAGTTCTGAATACACCAAAATGCGCAAAGCCCCGTAGGGGCGACACAATCCCAGCCCAGGGTGAGGAGGGAACGGAGCGACCGACGGATTCGTCTCTGCCGCTTGCGCCAGCAAGAACCCTGGGTTTTCGCATACTCACAAAACGGCTGGCCTGTAAGGTCAGCACAACAACAGAGGTATTGTGGTGACCTTACAGGCCACCCTTGGTCGCGTACCGTTTGACCCAGGGTTCTTGCTGGCGCAAGCGGCAGAGACGAATCCGTCGGTCGCTCCGCTCCCTCCTCACCCTGGGCTGGGAACGTTACGCCCCTTCAGGGCTATGAAAATCCGGCTGCAACCGGCACATCCAGCCCCGTAGGGGCGGCATAGTATAGGATAGGGCCTCGGCCCTATCTCTAGACGTTTGCCGACAAACGTGCCCCTGTAGGGGGCGCATAATTCAACCATATTCAATTTAATTATGCGCCCCCTACAGGGGCTGATTGTATGTAATTGCGTAAAACGTAGGGCCGCGCTCGACTTTGTCGCTTGCCTAAGCAAGAGTCCTACGCTATATTATGCCGCCCCTACGGGGCTAGGATGTACAATGGCAGATGCCGCTCGACCTGTCGCTTGCGTTAGCAAGAAACTCCTTGCAGGCCTTTTTCCTCCTCACACATTGGGCAGCGAGGCGCCGTTGATCTTGCGGTAGATATCGAGGGCGAAGATGTCGGTCATGCCGCTGATGAAGTCTACCACGGCCATGATGCGGGTTTCGAGGTCGTCGCTGTTGATGTCGTACTGGCTGCTGAACCGCTTGCGCAACTGCTCCGAATGGTACTTGCCCGGGCTGACGGCGGCCTCGATGAGACTGCCCATGAGGGTCTCCATGATGCTGTATCCGCCCAGTTCGACGTCGAGCACGGGCTTGCTGTTGTATATCTTTTCGCAGCTCAGGCGGCGGCAGGCGTCGTAGGCTGCCGACACCCTTTCGGGCACATGGTCGATGAGCGAACCCTCGAAGCGTCCGGCGAGGATGTCGTCCTCGTGGGCGGCGAAGGTCTTGGCGCATTCTGACTCCAGGCATCCTATGACGCATGCCCGCATGTACACCACTTTCTCATTGTCGTCGGTGAGTCCCTCGTCGTCTATGCGGCGGCGGATATGGTCTTTCGTGCTGTCGTCGAAGAAGGCAAGCAGCAGGCGCTCGGTCTCCTCGAAGGAGAGGATGCGCAGTTTGTGCGAGTCCTCGATGTCCATGATCTCGTAGCAGATGTCGTCGGCTGCCTCGACGAGGTACACCAGCGGATGGCGGGCGTAGCGCAGCGGTTCGCCATCGCGCGAGAGGCGTATCATGCCCAGGTCGTCGGCCACGCGGCGGAAGTACTCCTCCTCGGTGCAGAAGAAGCCGAACTTGCCGTGGCTGCCGGCCGCTCCGCTGGCGTGCGGGTACTTCACGATGCTGGCCAGTGTGCTGTAGGTCATGACAAACCCGCCGTCGCGCCGGCCGTGGAAGCGGTGGGTGAGCAGGCGGAAGGCGTTGGCGTTGCCCTCGAAGTGCACGAGGTCGCACCACAACGCCTCGCTGACCATGCCGCGTATCATCTGTCCCTTGCCGTCGGTGAAGAAGGCCTGGATGGCCTTCTCGCCGCTGTGTCCGAAGGGCGGGTTGCCCATGTCGTGGGCCAGGCAGGCCGTGCTGACGATGGTGCCGATCTCCTCGAAGAGCGTCTGGCGCAGTTCGGGATGGCGCTCGAGGAGCATCCGCGCCACGTCGTTGCCCAGCGACATGCCGACGCTGGCCACCTCAAGGCTGTGGGTGAGCCGGTTGTGTACAAAGATGCTGCCCGGAAGGGGAAACACCTGCGTCTTGTTCTGCATGCGGCGGAAGGGGGCGGAGAAGATCAGGCGGTCGTAGTCGCGCTTGAACTCCGAGCGGTCGTCGTGCCGCAGCGTGTGGCGCGTCTCCTGTCCGAGACGCTTGTTGGAGATGAGTCGTTGCCAGTCCATAGTAGATAGTTGTCGGCGGGAAATATAGTAGGTGCGGTGTCTCACCGCACAACAAGGAAGGGGACACCTGTTACGTTATGGTCTATCCTTGCTGCTGTGCGGTGGGACACCGCACCTACTATTTCTTTCCGGCCGTGAAAACCAGTGTCAGTGCACGATCAGCTGTGCGGCGGCGGGCTGCTCGCCGTCGGTCACCATGCGCGTGGCCTCGAGGGTGACGTAGCGGGCGCGGGTCTTGCCGAACGTGACGGTCTGCATGACGGGATTGTTGCGTATGTTGGAGAATTCGCCGGCGGCTACCTCCCGCGGCTCTTCGCCCTGCTGTTCGGCCACGAGCACACGGTAGTTGGACACAAATCCCGCTGCGGCGTCGCTCTGGTCGGGCAGATAGCAAAGGGTGGTGATGTCCTTGGCCTCGCCGAGGTCGAGCGTGAAGCGGGGACCGGCGGCACAGCAGGTGGTGGCGGGATTGCGGTCGGAGAGCGCTGCGGCGTCGCCCTCGGTGCCGCTGACAAGCGTGTAGGGCAGGGAGGCGGGCATCTCCACGCCGCCGAGCAGGGCCATCTGGCGTGCCACGGGGGTGTCGGCGAAGAAGGCGCCGATACGGTTGATGCAGAGCGGGCCACGGGCCTCGTCGAAGCGCACGGCTATGCGGCGGGTCTCCACGGTCGGGAAGCGCAGCAGGCGCTTGTAACCTATGGTGGTGGTCTCCTCGCCCACATCTACGGGCTGCATCTTGCCGTCCTGCTCGGCAAGCACGGTGAACTTCTTGACGCGCTGTCCGAGGGGGATGTACTCCTGTATCATGAGGCGGTTGACCTTCTGCTTCTTCTTGAACTTGAAGGTCACCGTACCGGTGCTCTCGCCGTCGGCCGTGGCCCAGTAGGTGTCGTAGTTGCCGTCGGTGAGACGGTCGGCGGTGTAGCCGCGCCCGCGGCAGCCGGATACCTGGGCGGTCATGCCGGCGAGGAGGTCGACGGCCAGCTCGGCCTTGATGTTCTCATGGAAGGCGATGGCGTTGACGGAGTCCTGGGGACTGATGAGTCCGTCGGAGTTGACGGGGATATTGAGCAGCAGCAGGGCGTTGTGGCCCACACTGCGGTAGTAGAGGTCGGTGAGCTCGGCGGGACTCTTCACCTTGCCGTTCTCCTGCTCGTGCCAGAACCATCCCGGACGTATCGACACGTCGCATTCGGCGGGCGTCCACTGGTCGCCGTCGGCATGGCCGTACTGCAGTTCCTTGTACTGCGGATAGCCGGGGTAGACGGTGTTGCTGCGGAGGAACGACCAGTTGGTCTCTCCGGCAAACCCCTTCTCGTTGCCTACCCACCGGCAGCCGGGGCCTCCGTCGCCGAAGATGACGGCTGAGAGCTGGTAGGTGTCTATCATGCGGTAGATGGTGGGGTAGTCGTAGTAGTTCTTGCGGTCGATGGTGCGCTTGTCCTTGGCGCCGCCGTACCATCCGTCGCCGCCGTTGGCACCGTCAAACCACACCTCGAACACGCGTCCGTAGGTGGTGAGCAGCTCCTGCAGCTGCTTGTGGTAGAACTGCACGTACTCAGGCGTGCCGTAGAACGACTGGTGGCGGTCCCAGGGCGAGAGATAGACGGCAAACTCCAGGCCGTACTTGCGGCAGGCCTTCTCCAGCTCGCCTACGATGTCGCCCTTGCCGTCCTTGTACGGGGTGGAACGTATGCAGTAGTCGGTGAGGTGCGTGGGCCACAGACAAAAACCGTCGTGGTGCTTGGCCGTTAGGATCACGCCCTTCATGCCGGCGGCCACAAGGGTGCGCACCCACTGCTCGCAGTCGAGGCGGGAGGGGTTGAAGGTGGCGGGGTCGGTGTCGCCGTAGCCCCACTCGCGGTCGGCGAAGGTGTTGAGTCCGAAGTGGATGAAGGCGGTGGTCTCGCGCTTCTGCCAGTCTACCTGTTTTTTTTCGGGGATGGGGTATACCGGTGCGGGGGCGGCCACCTGCTGGGCCTTGGCCCCGACGGGGGCGAGGGCAAGGCCTGCCAGTGCCGCCAGGGCGATGAGATGGGATTTGTTCATAGTATAGAGGGTTTCTGTTGTCAGGGTGCGGCGACAGACGCCAGGGGTGCGGCCTGTCTTGTGCTCTTATGCTCTTATGCAAAGATAGTCCATTTTTCCCGGACGGGGGCAATTCGTGTATCACAAATTTGGCACGACACGGATAAAACGTTACTTTTGCAGCACACTACGGGCGTGCGGCCCCGGCTGCGCCCCGACACGCACAAGCACATGAAGACAGGACTATTTGTGGGGACCTTCGACCCCTTCACCGCCGGGCACGACTCCATCGTGCGCCGTGCCCTGCCGCTCTTCGACCGCCTGGTCATCGGGGTGGGCATCAACGAGCGCAAGCACTGCATGCTGTCGGCCGACGAGCGCGCGGCTGCCATCGCACGGCTCTACCGCAACGAACCGCGCATCGCCGTGCGGCAGTACGGCGACCTCACCGTCGACCTGGCCCGCCGCGAGCAGGCCGGATATATCGTCAAGGGCGTGCGCTCGGCCAAGGACTTCGAGTACGAGCGCGAGCAGGCCGACATCAACCGCCGTCTCACGGGCGTGGAGACCCTGCTGCTCATGGCCGAGCCGGGCCTGGAGAGCGTCAGCTCGTCGGTCGTGCGCGAACTGCTGCACTTCGGCAAGGACGTCACCCAGTTCTTGCCGTGCGAAGAATAGACGGACGAACGGCCGTGACGGCGCTGCCGACAACTTTTCACTATAGCCGCATCCGCTGGTTTTTCACTACAGAAGCACACTAAAAAAACGACAATGATCACATACAATTCCGAGGGCATCGCCATGCCCAAACTGCGCAAGCGCGTCCTCAACGCATGGATACGTGCAGTGGCCAAGAGCCACGGACGGCGCGTGGGCGACGTGGGCTACATGTTTGTCGACGACGAGAAGATACTCGAGGTCAACCGCGAGTATCTCGGCCACGACTACTACACCGACGTCATCACCTTCGACTACGACGAGGACGACATCGTGAGCGGCGACATCGTCATCTCGCTCGACACGGTACGGTCCAACGCCGAACTCTTCGGCAAGACCTACGACGACGAGCTCCACCGCGTCATCATCCACGGCATACTCCACCTCTGCGGCATCAACGACAAGGGACCGGGCGAGCGCGAGATCATGGAGGCAGAGGAAAACAAGGCCCTCGCCCTGCTCGCTGAAGAGGGGAAATAGCGCAAGGTTTGACGCAAGCGACAAAGCCAGGCGCAGACCTACGTTTCATTCCCAGCCCCGTAGGGGCGGCATAGTATAGCGTAGGGGTGGCCCCTACGTTTCCACGAGAGCGCGACAAAATGCCCCTGTAGGGGGCGCATAATTCAATTTTCACTTAGGTTGAACTATGCGCCCCCTACAGGGGCATCGTTTGCGATGGCCGCTTGAGGTAGGGGCCAGCCCCTACCTATATTATGTCGTCCCTACGGGACTTGTCCTCCTCACTGTGCGGTGGGACACCGCACCTACTACAAAATGCGGATTTTGAACACCCTACCCTACGGGGCTTGTAGCATGTCACCCGTCCCGCCTGTCCCGGTTTTGCGGGGCCGTGCACACAAAACCATTTCTTCTTCCTACCGTATCGTGTACGTCGTGAGCACAGCGGGGTCGAACGTCTCGCGGGCCACGCGCAGCACGTCGTCTGCCGTGACGGCATCGATGCGTGCGAGCAGGGAGGTGACGTCGCGCTCCCAGCCGTAGTGCAGGTAGCCGCGGGCGAAGTCAAGGGCAAACGACTCGCGCGAGTCGCACGACACGCCGATCTGCCCCTTGAGCTGCTTCTTGGCCGCCCGCAGCTGGCTGTCGGTGAGCGGCGCGTCCATGACGCGGTCGAGCTCGCGGCGCACCAGCTTGAGGCAACGGCGCTCGTCCTTGGGGTCGCAGCCGAAGTAGGTGGCCCACAGGCCCGTGTCGGAATAGCTCACCATCGTGCTCTCCACGGTATATACCAGGGCGTTGCGCTCGCGCAGCGACACGTTGAGCCGGGCGTTCATGCCCGGGCCGCCGAGGATGTTGTTGAGCAGGTAGAGCGCCATGCGGCGGCTGTCGTGCACGTCGTAGGCACGGCCGCCCGTCATCACATGGGCCAGATGGGTGTCCATGTGGCGCACGTGCACGCCGGGACTGTATGCCGGTAGGACGGCCTTCGTCCGCTGGCGGGCCACGCTCTCGACGGTGATGCCGTCGGAGGGGCAGCGCTCCGCCTTCTCGAGCAGGCGCACGAGGCGGCCGAAGTCCACGTCGCCGTAGGCGAAGAACACGGCGTTGGCCGGACGGTAGAGCCGGCGGGTGAACGCCAGTGCCTGTTCCGGCCCGTAGGTGCGCAGCTGCTCCTCGCGCCCGAGTATGTTGTGGCCGAGCGGATGGCCGGCAAAGAGCACATTCTCGAAGTCATCGTACACCAGTTCGGCCGGCGAGTCGTTGTAGCTCTCTATCTCGTCGCAGATCACGCCCACCTCTTTCTCCACCTCCGCCTGCGGGTACGTGCTGTGGAACACGATATCGGTGAGCAGGTCGACGGCCCGCGCCACATGCTCCTTGAGCACGGCGGCGTGGTAGACGGTGTCTTCCTTGTTGGTGAAGGCGTTGAGGTCGCCGCCCACGCTCTCCAGACAGTTGAGGATATGCCAGGCGCGCCGGCGCGACGTGCCCTTGAAGGTGACGTGCTCGCAGAAGTGGGCCATGCCCTCCTCGCCGGGACGCTCGTCGCGCGTGCCGGCATTGACGGCGTAGCCGCAGTAGACTACGGGCGAAGCCGACGGCAGGTGGATGACACGCAGGCCGTCGGACAGTGTATGTGTATTGTACTTCATGATTGCGTGTGCAAAGGTAGTGCAAACCGAACACAAAACATCAAGTTTACTTGAATGTTTTGTTGAGGTGCAGCCTACCTTATCAAGTTTCGGATTTAGAAATTATTAGTGTCCGGTAAAATATCGCAAACAACAAGCCCCGAAGGGGCGGCAGACAGCAGAGCAAAGGATAAAGACAAACCCTGTATCTCCACAATACTGTATATCAAAGTGCAAAAACCGCATCCGCACGGCCCTGTATCCTTTTTTTGTGGTCCGGGTGACGGTTTGGTGCCGCCGGGCCGGCTTTTCTCGATTTTATGTTGTATTTTTGCACACCGTGAACGACACCATACTACTACGATGAACACCACACTGAAAATGAGAGACATCACCATCGCCGACATGCTCAGCCGCCACACGCTCAGCCATATCGACAACGACCTTGTGCTTGTAGACAATCCGGCTGCGCTCGACCTGCCCGTCGAACCGTGCCGCATGCAGTGCCTGCTCTTCGCCATGTGCACCGAGGGCACTGTGCACTATGTCGTCGACACGGTGGAGCAGACCGTCGGGCCGGGCGACGTGATTGTCATCGGCAACGGACAGACCGTGAGCGACTCGCGCTGCAGCGCCGACTGCCGCGGCATCGTGCTGCTGGTGTCGCCCGACTTTTTCGACGAGATCATCAAGGACGTGCACGAGCTGTCGCAGCTCTTCCTCTTCGCCCGCGAGTATCCCGTGTACAAGTTCACCCCCGAAGAGGTGGACAGCACCCTAAAATACTACAGTCTGATGAAGGCCAAGGTCGACGAGACCGCCCACCACTTCCGCCGCGAGACCGTGCGCTCGCTCTTCACCACGATGCTCTACGACGTGAGCAACGCCATCTACCGCGTCATCCACGGCAACGAGGTGCGCCACACGCGTGCCGAAAAGATCTTCATCGACTTTCTCCGTCTTGTCGAGCAGAACTTCCGCACCCACCGCAAGGTGAGCTGGTACGGCCACGCCCTGTGCATCTCGCCCAAGTACCTCTCCGAGACGGTGAAGGTCATCAGCCGCCGCACGCCCAACGAGTGGATCGACAACTACGTCGTGCTCGAAAGCCGCGTGCTGCTGCGCAACTCGACCAAGAGCATCAAGGAGATCGCACAGGAGCTGAACTTCTCCAACCAGTCGTTCTTCGGCAAGTTCTTCAAGGAGCACGTCGGCGTGTCGCCGCAGAGCTACCGGCGCAGCAAGGTGTGAGAGGAACGGATCCCGTAGGGACATTTTTGTAGTAGCGTGCGGTGTCCCGTAGAAACATTTTGTAGTAGCGTGCGGTGTCCCACCGCACAGTGAGGGGAATGAGTCCCGTAGGG
>CAVHOL010000054.1:0-18621 GCA_963637655.1 bacterium
CGAAGTCATCGAATGCCCGGCGGAAAGCCTCTCGCTTGTTGAGGATGCACTCCCACGAAAGCCCTGCTTGGAAACCTTCGAGTATGAGCATCTCAAACAGCTTGCGGTCTTCATGCACCGGCACTCCCCATTCCATGTCATGATAGGCAACGTACAGGGGATTGTTCAGATTACACCAGTGGCAACGGGGCTTGGTTTCTACAATAGCTTTTGACATCTGCATGTTGTCCAATTTCTTTATTCTCTTACTGCCTTCTTGTATTTTTGGTTGCTTGCAGTAGGATTATCAGGATTAGTCATCTGTAAATATCCTGCTGCAACAAGAGAGGTTATAGGCGTGTTCTAAAAATTCCACGCATTATCAAATTCTATTTTGACGGGTATGTTCTTTGTGTCTTTTTGTTTTTATCCGGCATCTTTTTCGCCCTTCTTCAGTCGCATAGCCCGCTATGCTCCTTCAGAAAGACAGAAAAATCCGCTCGGCTAAAATTCAAAAATCCATCAAAGGTAATTTTTAGAACCCGCCTATATAACGTTCACGGTTCTTTGTATGGTTTGTCAGACCCAACTGTTCCATTATTTCGGCAGTCGTTCGTGGAACGGAACAAAAGTTAAGAATGTCCTTTTGCTTATTTTTCAATGGTGTTGGGCGGATGCCCTACGGAGAGTCATCGGTCTGGCTCCGCCGCCATCGCTGTTTCCTCCTCCGGCAGGACGTATCGTTTGACTTTGCGGTCTTCGAGGTAGATGTGGTTGAGCGTGTACTCCAGCGACTGTAGTGTTTGGGTTCTTGTTTTGGGGTTCAACTGACATTCCCAGACGGTGATGCAGTGCCAGCCCATGCTTGCGAGCTGGTGCTGCTCTTTCTTGTCGCGGGCTTGGTTGCGTGCTATTTTCGCTTGCCAAAAGTCCGTTCTGCTTTTGGGCATCACGAAGTATTTGCATCCTTCGTGTCCGTGCCAGAAACATCCGTTGACGAAGATGACCGTACGGTACTTGCGCATCACGATGTCGGGATGCCCCGGCAGTCGGGGGTGGTTCAGCCTGTAGCGGTAGCCGTGGGCAAACAGATAGCGCCGCACCAAGAGTTCCGGTTTGGTGTCCTTGCTGCGTATGGATGCCATGCAGCGGCTGCGCTGTTCTTTCGTCAGTTTGTCCATAGATTTCCGTAGAAATTACCGGCATTTATTGCCGCAGACGTTCTCCACATTGCAAGAAATCGTCTGTACAGGTATACGCCGTCTACCATTCAGAACAAGTTCTTGCAAGTTTCCCAGTTGCATTCACATTGCGTTATAGCACGTCCCTATAGCAGCTTTTCTATGTCTGCTACAGGCAGTGAGGTGGCGATGGAAACTTGTTTTGCCGTGAATCCTGCAGAAAGCATGCGTTTTGCAGTAGCGATCTTTTCGTCGTTGGCACCCTCGGCTCTTCCCTCTTGATAACTGTCGTGTTGTAGTGTTTTCTCCACTCTTACACTGTCCCAGAACTTGTCGTATGCCCGTAGCTCTTCCTCGTTGAAGGCGGAAACCTTCACTTCTTCCAGGGCCTTGCTGATTTCCGGATTGTTGAGCAGGTCGGAAGGAGCATTCTGGGTGTTGGCGTCAATTTCTGTGAGGAATCGGAGCCAGAGTACCATCATGCGCTTGTCTGATACGCTGTGTGGAGTGAATCTTCTTTTTTTACCGTCCATTTGCCAAAGTTACTATTATTTTTTTGATATACAAGGGGCAATAAGATGGAAGTTGTTGGGCATTTTTTCTCTTCAGGCGGGTTCTAAAAATTGCCTTTGATGGATTTTTGAATTTTAGCCGAGCAGATTTTTCTGTCTTTCTGAAGGAGCATAGCGGGCTATGCGACTGAAGAAGGACGAAAAAGATGCCGGATAAAATCAAAAAGACACAAAGAGCATACCCGTCAAAATAGAATTTGAAAATGTGTGGAATTTTTAGAACACGCCTTCAATGTGAAGAAAAATCCCCGAATGGTTTGCGGTTTCGGAAAAATACCGTATTATTGTATGAAATTTTCAGACACCACCTTAATTCTGTTACATATGAAGATATTGTTTTCGCCAGAATACTCAGGACATGTCTTTACGTCAAGCGGCGTGATGATGGACACCGTGGTGACAAACACCACCGGTTTGGTAGACTTTCTCGAACTGCGTCTGGGACTTCACTATGAAGACATCCCGGCACAGGAGCGTGTGGCCCATTACTATGATGCGGTAAGTCGGTATATGGATGCACATCCCGATAATGTGATGGCAGACTCGTTTCACAATGCCGGTCTCAGTACGGCCAAGGCAATGCTGGCCTGGCGTGAGGAATTGCGCTCGGCCGGTTGGGAATTCGAGGGTGCTGACATTAGCGGCCGCCTGGCCGTGCTGATAGGGGTGGAGGAGTATTTCTGCCAGCAAGACAGTTATGATAGGGCGGGAAGGCTGCATACCGTGACCAATCAGGTGGTGTGCCAGCAACTCGACTGTACCGGCATGGCCTTGCTGCTCGCCTGTGAAAAGGATTGCCTCAAGCCTACCGTGAAGAACCTGTTGGAGGCGCTGGAACAACAAGGTGCCAGTATAGATCTCTTGCCGGAGGCTGAGAGTACAGGCAATAACTTGAGCCGCGTGCGCCGACTCATAGCCGAAGGCAAACAAGGGAAAATACGGTTGGACGAAAGCGACGACTCGCTGCTGGTCTACCAGTTTGCCGATGAGCGCGAAGCCTGCGAATATCTGGCGTACCAGCCGATTGATGATGTCGACGTGTGGGTGAATGCAGACAACAAGCAGATGGACAACTGGCTGATGCTGATGAACAAGGCCATGACCGGCAGCGTGACAGCCGACTGTACTCCGCAGTTGACCCAACTTTTTGTTATGGGTCTGGGGATGTTCTCCACCCCTCTGAATGTGAGTACGCTCATCGAATGGCTCAATATGCCCGTGCACCCGATAGACAGATATTTCCGGTCGTTGCTTGCCGACGCCATTGTGGAGCAAGGCGGCTATCGCAACGACAAGTGCAAGACACTGGTACAGGAATACGTCGACGGCAAATACGTGTATCTGGACGAGGAACAGAAAGCCCTGCCGGAGGATGAGCAACAGAAGATACGCAAGAAGGACCGCAAGAAACGACAGAAAACGGTGGATGTGTTCCTGCCTTCGCTGGAAAGCGTGAAGGAAATCCATACGGATGATGTACGCCTCTTCGTCAGCGAACTGTCGGGATGGTCTCGCCAGCGAGCCCATCTGATGGGTGACGGCCGGAACCATGCTCAGTGGATAGAACAGCTGACGGCAGTGGCGGGCATGTGCGATGCCCTGTATATTCTGTTGGAGACCATCCATACGCTGACTGTCGACTATAAGACCCTCGACTCATGGATGAGTACTGTCTACGAGAAGGGTTCGTATACCAATGCGGTGGCCGAGCGGGGATGCCGCATGGTGGTAGATGCGCCGGCCAAGATGGCTGCCGTCGCCAAGAAAACTGTATGGATGGGTGTAGAAGGCGATGACAGTATCGCCCAGGAGTGTGCATTCCTCTATCCGTCGGAGAAAAAGCAGTTGGTAGAACAGCACGGGATATGTCCGTGGCGGGAAGACGAAGAGAACCGCTATCATGAGCGGATGCGCATGACTCCGCTGCGCATGACCCGGGACCAGCTCATCCTTGTGGTTTGCCGGACAAGAGGTGGAGAGGCCACCTTGAAGCATCCGCTCATCGTGCGGCTGGAGCAACAGGTGGAGAATATCGGGGATTTTATCCGTACGCCATCCTTGGATAAGGACTGCAGGACCGAGGTGACACCTGTCAATAACGGCGGCATGCCCGCAGAAATGCAGTTCGACCATGCCGACAAACTGAGATGGCCCGATCATCTGAGTCCTACCAGTATCGGTACTTTGGCAGAATATCCGTTTGACTATCTGATGGAACGTATGCTGGACATCACGCCAGACGGCAAGGCGCAGATGGCTGACGTGAAGACCACCAAGGGCAATGTGGCCCATGCCGTAATCCAGATGTTGTTCAGTCCTGAAGAAGGCAAGAGGTATGCTACACCTGCAGAAATCGCCCTGCGTATGGAGCATTACGACACTACATACAATCAGGTGGTAGAAGCCAAGGGTGCCATCCTGCAGCTGGCCGAAAACAAGTTGGCCGAGAAACTGCTGCACGAGCAGCTTCGGGTATGTCTCGACACCCTGCTGGAAATACTGAGGGACAACAGTCTCAAGGTGACGGGTTGTGAACAGTACGTGGAAGCCCGGATGGGACTCGGACTTCCGGAAGCCTTTGACAGGGAAGGAAACAGGAAAGACCGCGATATGCTCGGATTCATAGATATGACCCTGGAAGACGAGGACGGGCATCCCGTGGTGTTCGACTTCAAGTGGACCACCTGGCCCAAGGGATATCAGGACAAGTTGGCGGGCAACCGCTCCGTGCAGCTGGAGCTCTATCGTATCATGCTCGGGCAGAAAGCCAAGGACGAGGTGAAGCGGGTGGCATATTTCCTCATGCCTGATGCGCGGCTCTACAGCAAGGAATTTTTCAAGGGCAGACACTGCACGCAGATCGCTTCAGGCAACGTAGACAATATCGTGGCCGAGTTGCGACAGTCTGTGCTCTATCGCAAGAGGCAGCTGGAAAGTGGGGTAGTGGAGACCAATGGCGAATACGATGAACTGCAATATGTGAAGGATACCTTCGACAATGGACTCTTTCCGCTGGAGAAGGACGAAGAAAAGGGCATGAAGAAAGAAAACTTCTTCACGCTGTATAAACCCTTTAATCATTAAGGCACTATGAAGAACGTAACCTATATCAATGCCGGTGCAGGTAGCGGCAAGACCTATCGGCTGACCAAGACACTCACCGAACTGATCAAGGCCGGGAAGGTAAGGCCGGAACAGGTGATTCTGACTACCTTTACCACGAAGGCTGCCAATGAGTTTAAGGAGAAAGCCAAGGCTTTCCTGTATGACGAGGGCCTTTACGATGCTGCCGTACAGCTGGACCATGCCATGATCGGAACGGTGCACAGTGTCTGCCAGCGTATGATCGGCAAGTATTGGTTCAACCTCGGTCTGTCGCCCAATATGGGCGTGATGGCAGAGGAAGACAATACCTATTATATCTCACAGTCGCTGGCAGATCTTCCGACGGAGGAAGAGCTCAAAGTGCTTCATGGATTTGCCAGGGAGTTTGACCTGCGTGAGGCGGAAGGCTACATGACCAAGTTTTCCATCGATTACGACTTCTGGCAAGATCACCTGAAGGCCGTGATCGGTTTGGCCACCAACTACGAGCTGGATGACTTCAGGCAGAGCGAGGAAGAGTCACTGCGCTATATCCGTAATTTTGTAAAGTCAGACAGCGACTGCGATTTCACTTATGAGGAGCTGAAAGCTGTGCTCGACGAGCACGAACCGTTTTTGCGCAGCCAGAAGCAGAGCGGTGCCAATGATGGGCGCATCGAAAAACTGGTACAGGCCAGAAGATCCTTGAGCCGGCCGACAATAGGACTGCTGAAGAGCATCAATTCTACCATCGGCACGCCTAAGAAATACGGTCCGTTGGCAGAAGAATACCAAAACCGTATGGCCGGTCTTTGGACCAGCAGTATGGTGTGCCGCAAGCAGGAGGCGTATATTCGTCTGCTGTTCGACCTTGCGCAGCGGTGGAAGGAGAATTTCGCTCAGTTTAAGCGTGAAAAGAATCTGCTTGACTACGACGACATGGAGAAGTACATGCGGCAGCTGATGCAAAACAAAGACATTGCAGCAGAGATCAGTGCGTCGTACCGTTATCTGTTTGTGGACGAATTTCAGGACTCGTCTCCTATCCAGGTGAAGATATTCGATGCGCTCAGCGATCTGATGGAGCATTCCTACTGGGTGGGCGACTACAAGCAGGCGATCTATGGTTTCCGTGGCTCGGACATCGCCTTGACCAAGGCCGTGGTGGACAGAGTGGCCACAAAGGAGAATGGTTGTGATACCGACACCCTGGATACCTCATGGCGCTCGCTTCCGGATATTGTGGAGGTCGACAATGACGTATTTGCGAAGACGTTTTCCGGCGTCCTGTCGAAGGGGAATATCTGTCTGAAGCGGCATCGTGAGAACGAGAACCATGAGGATTCGCTTCGATACTTTGTGAATAGCGATGAATGTGGAGTGGCTGAACACGTCTTGAAATTGCTGCATCAGGGAGCCGAACCTGGCGAAATCGCAGTACTGGCGCGTGCCAATGCGACGCTGGCAGAGGTGGCTTCGCATCTGAAGGAGTACGATATTCCGTCGAGCAGAGCAGGCTTCCCGATAGTCGAGACCAGTTCCTATGCCTTGACTTCATCGCTTCTCCGAATCGTGGAAAGTACCAGAGACGCATTGGCGAAAGCTACGGTAGCCTTTCTGACCGAGCAGGATTATAATGTGAAAAAGATCATCGAGGAGAAGATTCTCAACGATGCAGATGCGGATGCGCAGACTGAAGGGTATCTGGCCGATGTGCCGCTGGTTCGTCAGCTGATGACCATCCGGCCCAAGCTGCAGCAGCAATCGGTGGCCGCTCTGGTGGAGAGCATGATCATCGAGTTGGGCCTGTATGACGTTGTCAAAAAGATAGAGAGTGATCCGGCATCGGGTATCTCGTGCCTGCAGACAATCATCAACACGGCCCGTGTGTATGAGGAACATTGTGTTCAGATGAATCTTCCTGCCACCATAGACGGGTTTATCGCCTATATCGGGAGTGTTTCGCCCTCCGGCAGCGGTGACGCAAATGGCGTGCAGCTGCATACCTATCACTCCTGCAAGGGCCTGCAGTGGAAGTATGTGATACTGATGTCTCTCAATACCTGTGTCTCAGACGTGAAGAAAGCGGTAAAGAACGAGACCTACGGCGTACACCCTGTTCATGTAGAAGAGCCTACGGCAGAGAATCCTTATCCCGCGGTATATATACGCCTCACGCCGTGGGTGTATGGCACTGCCAGAAATGTTCCCGATGAGATAAGTGCCGTTATCGAAGGGTCGCAAGGCTTCAAGGTGGCTTATCAGACTATGCTGTCTGAGAGCAACCGGGTGTTCTACGTGGGAATGACCCGTCCGCAGGATGTGCTCATACTCAGTATCGATGTGCCGAAGCGCGGTGCCCAACTGCTGCAGTGGCCTAAGGACGAAGGGGTGGATACCGCAGCGGAGAGCATTCCCGAGTCGGGCGACTGGGACGTGTTTGGCTTGGGGCATATCTTCAAAGACTTCACCTTGACGCAGGAGGAATTTGAGAACCTGCAGCATTATGGCAAAGCGGACATGACCCTTTCCATGCGTCTGAATGTCGACGAACCGGAGTTCAAACTCAGAGAGCCGCGATACATCTCGCCCAGCCATATCCGTCAGTGTGGAGAGATAGGAGAGACGTATGACTTCGGCTGTCGTATACCATTGGGCAAAGAGCCTGAGGATATGGCAAGCGTGGGTGACTGCATCCATCAGATATTTGCAGGTATCGAGGAAAAGCGTCCAACCAGCAAAATCGGATGGGATGAAGTCATCTGCAGTTACGGCCTGACGGCAGTGCTTACAGACCCGGAGGCCATCCGCACGGCATGGAATAACCTGTATGACAAGTTGACTGCGCTCCACGGCAATCCTGTCAAGACCTACCATGAGCGTCCTTTCCGTTTGGACGAGGACGGCCGGACCATTGTGGGCAGTATCGACCTGGTGTGGCAGACCGCCGAGGGCGACATCCTGGTAGACTTCAAGACAAACCCAATGGGTGCAAAGTCGGTGCTGAATTCTGCCAACGAGCATTTTGCCGGTTGGTATGCCGGCCAGTTGGACGCCTATCAAGATGCGCTCGAAGCAGCCGGAGAGAAGGTGGTCAAGAGATACATCTACTATCCGGTGAGCGGTTTGCTGGTGGAGGTGAACAGGGCAGTCCAGGCACCGTCTCTTGAGATGTTTTCCAATATCTTCTGCTTTGATGCGAGAGGCATCGACCTTGACAAGGCTATTGGCACTGCTATCAATAATGTCGAGGACAATGTGATGTATGTGGAAGAGAAACCCGACGACGAGGAAATAGCCAACCATATCTACGTGGTGGAGGGAAAATCTACGCAGGGTATTCGTCTGATTCTGTTAAAGACGGGTATTGCAACCGTCTATGTGCCTTATCTTGCATCGAGAAGTGACGTGGCATTGGCATTTGGTATGTTGAGAGCTGTCAAGGCTCTTGACGAGCGAGTAGCGGTATATGACGGTGATGGCGAGACCATAGCAGACCTCAGTGAGCACAATGAGGTGGAGGTGTATTTCTATCGCCTGGACAATATGGTCAATCTGATAGAAAACCAAGGCAGCCATATCGGGGTGAGCGGGTTCAAGAATGAGTTTCATGTCATGCCTGAGTACATCAAGGGCAGCATGCCCGATGCGGATGCCAAGGAACTGACGCTGAAAGCATACGAAGACTTTGCTGCGATACAGTGGAACTATGATGACTACAGCTATATGTCCCGTGCCGAGATGACCGCTCCTGACGGTGAGCAGTTTGTAGCCAGATTGCTGACCAATCACAAGGGGTTTGCCAAGGTCTGCCAGAAGGTAGCCCTCTGTCATGGACGGGAGGTGAAACTCGTGGACATAGACGAATTCTTTGCAAAAACGAAGGACAACCATTATGTGAAGCGTCTGGACTATGCCCAATTCGTGATAGACGAAATGCCGGAAAAGGAATGGAATCAGTTCTATGAATTGTTTGACGCAGAACCGATCCGTTCACCAAAGACCTACATCCTTCGCTGGAACCCTGGTATCAGTAGCTTCAAGATGGAAAACTATCGTGATGCTCTTGAACGGTTCCCCGGAGGATTCAAAATAGACTGGAGCATATACGAGTGGAAACAGGCCCGAAAGGGTGACCGCTACTATATGTTGCGGGTCGGTGAAGGCAATACCGGTATCGTGTTTCACGGAGAGTTTCTGTCTGATCCGTATGAGGGCGGCGACTGGGCCGGTAGGGGCAAGAAACGCCACTATGTGGACATCAATTGTATGGATGCGGCAGATCCGGACAAGCGCCCTCTGGCGACGGTCGAAGAACTGCAGAAGGCCATTCCGGAGATAGACTGGGTAAAAGGTCATTCCGGCCAACTTCTGACTGAAGAACAGGCAGAGAAGCTGGATGGACTGTTCGGATAAGTGACGGTAAGAAATGGGGCCTTCACGACGAAGGCCCCATAGACAATCCGCATATTAGCGAGTATGTCCTTTGCTTTCGTCTGCAAAAGAGTCATAGCGCTCAAGGGCCTCCTTGAGTTTTTTCCGCATGTACGTCACGGCATTGTGGGGAGAGATGATCTTTACCCCTGGCCCGTAACTCATGAAGACTGAGTACATCTCGAAATTTATCACCACGTCGATACTGAAGATACAACTTCTGTCTTCGGGATTTTCTTTTATTACCTTTTGGGACGGGTGTATGGGCTTAGTCTTGATATACTTGCTCTGTTCAGATGACGCCCAGAACTTTATGCATCGTGGCTTGTTCCTGATGTTCTTGCTTACGCCTATGACGTCATCAAAGAAATGCTCGGAATCAAAGTCGGGGTTGTCGCGAAACGGAGTGTCACATGGTTCTACACTGACGATTCTGTCGAGTGCAAGGTTGTAGAGTACCAGATCGCTTGCCCTTGAGCCGAAGATGAACCATCGGTTGCGGAATTCCTTCAGGAGATAGGGGCACAGTATGAACTCCACCGGTCGTCTGGCCGAGAAAGACTGGTACATGATGCGTAGTGTCTGTTTTTGCGCAATATAATTGTAAAGAGGATTGAGCAGTCTTATTCCTTTCAGATTAGGGACGCTGTCAAAATGTATGATGGGCTTGCGGTTGTTGCGGGAGATGGCCAGTTTGTCCTGAAGGCGACTGACGACGTCGCTCATCTCTGCGAACTGCTCGAAACCCTCGAGTTGGCGAAGCATGTCCACTGCCTCCTGCATCACGTCATAGTCGTTCTGCGACATGGGCATATCCATGATGGAATAGCCTTCTACGGCATAGCGGTAGTACTTGTGGTCGTATACTTCGATGGGGGCATTGTAGCCCAGTTTGTCGGAGCGCATCATTTGTATATCGCCCTGCACCGTGCGTGTAGAAACCCCTTTGCTGATGCCTTCCATATCGTAGAGGGCATCGCAACATGCATCCACAAGGTCGTCGAGCGTCCAACGGCGATAGCGGTTGCGTAGGCAGTTGTCTATGGTTTTGTAGCGGATAAGTGCATTCTTGTTGGCAGGCATAACGTCTTTTTGGTATTGTTGGTGTAACTATCTTTTACCTTTTACAAAGATACAGAATTTCTCCGCTCGCTTGTTTTTGTAGGGCCCGTATCTTTGGATTTTTTCCCGCATTTCTTTGATTTTCTTCGACTACGCAGAAAGACTGCGCAGTCGGCTTGTAACTTTGTGTCAGAAAGTTGAAGGACTGTGCCATGAGGTACTGCCAGACTGACGAAGTGTAATCTGAAAAAAACGTAAGACGATGGAAGTAAAGATGATCAACAACCGTCCGGTGAAGATCTGGACAAACAATGTAGAAGTGTCGGCCATGCGCCAGATAGAGAATCTGACGACCCTTCCCTTCCTGTATCATCATCTTGCAATCATGCCCGATGTTCATGCCGGCATGGGAATGCCTATCGGCGGCGTGTTGGCTTGCGATAGCGCTATCGTACCAAACGCCGTCGGGGTGGACATAGGTTGCGGGATGTGCGCAGTAAAGACAAACTGGAAAGCAAGCGAGATACCCCAACGTGTGCTCCGTAAGGAGATTATGAGAGGTATTCGCGAACGTATCCCGCTCGGGATGGATCATCACAAGGAGAAACAGGATGCGCGATTCCTGCCTGAGGGTCACGAAATAGAAAAGATGACCGTCGTCAAGGACCGGCAGGAATCTGTTCTGTATGAAGTCGGAACGCTGGGTGGCGGCAACCACTTCATCGAGTTGCAGAAGGACGAGGAGGACACGCTTTGGATCATGATACACTCCGGCTCAAGAAATCTCGGGGCAAGAGTCGGCGCTTACTACAATGAGACGGCCAAGACGCTGAACGCCTGTTGGCACTCGGTCGTTTCTCCCGAAATCAACCTTGCCTTCCTTCCACAAGGTGCACGGGAGTTTGACATGTACTGGAAAGAGATGAAGTACTGTGTAGACTTCGCTTTGTGCAACCGCAAACTGATGATGGACCGAATAGAGGAGGTATTGGCCGATGTCTTGAAGGGGATAGAATTCGAGCCAATGGTCAACATAGCCCACAACTACGCTGCGTGCGAAAGTCACTATGGCAAAAATGTCTTCGTACACCGCAAGGGTGCTACATTGGCACGTGAAGGTGTTGTCGGCATCATTCCCGGTTCACAGGGTACGGCCTCATACATCGTTGAAGGGCTGGGCAATCCGGATTCATTCTGCTCCTGTTCGCATGGTGCGGGGCGTTTACTCTCACGCAAGGCTGCCGTCCGTACGCTGGACATGGCGGAGGAAGTGGCACAGCTTGAAGCCAAGGGCATCGTACATGCCATACGGTGCCAGGATGACATGCAGGAGGCCTCCGGGGCATACAAGGATATAGAGGAGGTCATCGCAAACGAACTTGACCTGGTGAAGGTCCGCACGAGACTGTTGCCGGTCGCCGTAATAAAAGGGTGAGATTTCAAAAACCTAATCATCTTTTTGGCATACCTTGCGTCGTAACTTCGCCTCGCAAACATTAAGAACCCGTCTATAAACAAGCAAAGTATATGGCAACGACACGCATTCAATACATCAAGGAAGCCGCAAGAAAATTGGTAGCCGGCAAACTTCAACGACTGGGCGCGCCCAAGGCGCAGGAAGCGTTTCGTGGCGTTATGCAAACGGTAGGTCTGGAAACGCTGGAGGAAGTGTATCTCTTCGTCGCCCAGTTTGACCTCAGCTGCAGAGACCAGATGTCCAACATGGATGACTTGGCGCGCTATTTCGAGTGTTCCTCCCTTGATATGATAGAATATGTGCCTGCACTGAAATCCCTTGAAAGCAAGGGGTACCTTGTGCGGCACGGCAAAAGGGAAGAAAATATCCTCCGTCAGAATTTTTCGGTCAGCGACACTGTCATGGCGGCAATCATTGACAATGAGCCTGTACCTGTCAGACAAGTCGAGGTGTGCGATGGGCAGACGAACAAATATGAGTTTTGCAAGGCTATTGCGGACAAGGCGGAAGACGACGATGTGGTCACCGACGACCTGGTGCTGTTTGTCGAGAAACAGGAACGCAACAATGCGCATCTGCCTCTAGTGGAGAGTCTGAACGCACTTGTGCCCGATATCCTCGACAGAACGCTCTTTTACATCATGTGCTACGACAACTGCCACAACTACGACAACGATGACAGTGGGATTTCCAACATCAGCAGCACGATGAGGGATATCTTCTCCAGTATGCCCCAACGGATAACGGTAAAGAAACGCCTCTTGGACGGGGATCACATACTGTGGAAACTGGGATTTTGCGAACAGGAAGACGATGACGAGATGGTGCTGACCGATAAGGGCAAGGAGTTCTTCTATGGCGACGACCTGAAGGCTTTCGCCAGTTCGCTGAAGTGCAACGATATCTATGGTTTCCTGGAGGATGTACATGATTTCTTCCACGACCGTAGCACATACAATTCGAATGACGAGCGTTCGGTGTGCAGGCTAAAGAGAAAACTGTTGAAGTATGAGGACGCCAACAGACACTTGCCGGGCGTACGGAACGTCAGCAGACTCGTTCCGGACGAATACGACCGTGTGCTGGTATATACCATCGGTTACGACTTGACAGAAAACGATGCCACCTCATTGTCATATGAGACCCGTACCATATATCCGCGTAAGCAACGCTGCAAGGTGATGGCCGATTTCAAGGACAACCGTCATGCGCTTCAGAAACAAGGATTGGTGGAGATCGAGAAAACCTCTTCTTTGTTTGGGGAGGATGTGAGTCTGGTCTTGACGGACAAGGGGAAGAAGATGATCCTGTGCGAGGATGCCGAACTGTATATAAAGGACGTGTCGGACAAAGACTTGCTTTCTTGCGACAAGATTACTGAGAAGACCTTGTTTTTCCCCAATGCCCTCGCAGAGCAGTTGACGCTCTTGCGCAACAGTCTGGGCCAGGACAAATACCAGGGCCTTTGCGCCCGTCTCGAAGCCAACAAGTTGCCCAAGGGCATAGCCGTGCTGCTCTACGGCGAGCCGGGGACCGGCAAGACGGAGAGCGTCATGCAGATAGCCAAGGCCACGGGGCGTAGCGTGATGCACGTAGACATCAGTGCTACCAAGACCTGCTGGTTTGGCGAAAGCGAGAAACTCATCAAAAAGGTGTTTACCGACTATCGCCGGCTCTGCGAGAAAAGCAAGGTGAAGCCCATCCTGCTGTTCAATGAGGCCGATGCCGTCTTCTCCAAACGCAAGGACGTGGGCATCGGCAGTGTGGCGCAGACAGAAAACGCCATCCAGAACATCATCCTTGAGGAGATGGAAAATCTCGACGGCATCCTCATCGCCACGACCAATCTTGCCGACAATCTCGACGGAGCTTTCGAACGCCGTTTCCTCTTCAAGATACGGTATGACAAGCCCACCGTAGAAGCCAAGAAGAAGATCTGGATGAACAAGTTGCCGCTACTCTCCGAAGAGGATGCCCAGACTCTCGCTGCCAATTATGAGTTCAGTGGCGGACAGATAGACAACATCGCCAGAAAAGCCCTCATGCAGGAAGTGGTCAAAGGTGACAAGCCTACGCTCAGCCAACTGGTGAAGATGTGCGGCGAGGAGAACATCTCGAAAAATTCCGGCAAGCGGATAGGCTTTTGCTAACCTATACACAAATTTGGCATACCTTGCACCGTAACTTTACATAGCATTACAAAACAAGAGCGCAATATGCAAACACAATGACAATAACATATATGGCAGGTTTTTCTTGAGAAACCTTCTGCAAACAACATCGGAGAGACAGGAGGCCGCTTCTGTCTCCATGATGTTGTCATCGCTATTGTTGTTGCCCCTGATTTGCAAAAAGGGTAGGGTGCCTTACAATTAATTTCGGTATCTGCTGCCCTATTTCGTAGAAGTTAGATATCTTTGTGTACCTAAAAACAAAAAAATATGCCAGCTAACCAATTCGGACGATACGTGTGGCTCATAGATACGCTCCGTCACTACAAGCATCTTTCCTACAAGGAGATCTGCGAGAAGTGGAAGAAGAGCGGACTGAGTTACGGAGACGGTGACGAACTGCCTTTGCGCACATTCCATAACCACCGCAAGGCGATACAGGACATCTTCAATATTGTCATCGAGATTGACCCGGACGTAAAGGGGTACAAGTATCACATACTGAATCCTGCAGAGTTGGAGGGCGACGGGCTGCGCAGTTGGCTTGTCGACTCTTATGCCACGCTCAACCAGATACAGGCTGACTGCAAACTGAAAGACCGGGTGGAGTTTGAGAATATCCCTTCGGGCCACACTTGGCTGACGCTCTTCATGCAGGCCATGCGTGAGAACAAAGTGATGGAGGTGACCCACCAGGGATTCGACAAGTCAGATGCCTATACTTTCGAGATAGAGCCATATTGTCTCAAAGTGGTACAGCGGCGCTGGTATATCATTGCCAACAACCCTTATTACGTGGACAAGAACAAGCGGCACAAGGGTGAGGAAGGCTATGTGCCGCACAAGGAGATTCTGGCTTACGGGCTCGACCGCATCACGCATGCCGTGCTCCTCGACAAGACCTTCGAGATGAAGAAGGACTTCAGCATGAAGAAATACTACGACGGCTGTGTAGGCATCTCTCCAAGTGACGGTCCGATAGAGCATGTCGTCCTGAAAGCGTATGGCAATGCTCCCGACTATCTTAGCACACTGCCCTTGCACGAGTCGCAACGGGAGGTCTGCAGCGACGAGGAGTCAACAACGTTTTCCTGCGACGTGAAACTGACATACGACTTTCTGCGGCTCATCATGCAGCAGGGCGACCAAGTGGAGGTGCTGGAGCCGGAGACGCTTCGTGAGCGGATGCGCAACTTTGCCGAGACATTGACATCATATTACAGAACCACCCGATAAAGACTGATACATGAAAGGACTGAATTTTATAGCAATAGATTTTGAGACCGCCACAGGAAAACGTGCTTCCATCTGCGAGGCCGGCATCTGCGTGGTAAAGGACGGTAAGGTCGTTGAAACCAAATCGTGGCTCGTGCGTCCTGAGTATAATTCGTATTCGTATTTCAACATTCAGATACACGGCATCCAGCCCAGGGACACTGCCCGTGCTCCGGAGTTTCCCGAAGTGTGGGCAGAGATAATGGAGTATCTCGACGAGACACCTGTACTGGTTGCCCACAACGCCGCCTTTGATATCGCTTGTATCCGAAAGTCATTGGAACTGTACGGTCTCGAAAAGCCAGTGGTGGACTACTATTGTTCTCTTCGCGCCGCCCGCCACAACTACGACTTCCCCTGCAACACCCTCGGCTACCTCTGCGACCAGTTCGACATCCCTGAGGGCAAGCACCACCGCGCCGGCGACGATGCTGAGATGTGTGCCCGGCTATTTCTGAGAGAGGTCAAGGATGCAGGATGCTGCGAGTTGGAAGAGATGAAATATTGTAACGGGAAACTTTGATTTATAATTGATATACGATGAGTGCTTTCACACATTATACGCCGAAATGCATTCAGACCAAGTGTCAGTTTTTTCAGAATACACTTACAACGATAATTCCACGAAAAATATAACGGAATGATGGAACTGAGGCACTACATAGACGCATTCTCCTCTTTGCATACGGCAAAGGTAAAAGGACACAAGGCGCCTCATAAGGCAGTTTTTCTGTTGGCAATCATTGACCTTGTTGAGGATGATTCCATTTTGTCTCCGTGCATAGGCTTGACAAATGAGTTAAACGAGAAGTTTAACGAAATCTGGTATAGATATCTTGGCTCGTCGGCCATATTTACCCCCGACATTTGCAAGCCGTTTTTCCACCTGCAACATGAATCATTCTGGAGGTTGGTGGAGCACGACGAGGTCATCTGTGGCACGGCTGCAGAATCCAATCCTTGGGTAGCTCCAAAGAAAGAACGGAAGAATTTGCCTAAGGGGAGTTACTCCATTGAGGCCATGCGGCGTTCCTTTGCCTATGCAGAGATAGATGGTTTGCTCTTCCAACTCTTGCAAAATGGCGATGCGAGAGCTATGCTCCGTGTGGTACTCATCAACGCTTACCTGTTGAATCAACCGACCAGGACGATGCCGAACTTGAGTTCATTGATTGCCGCGCTGCCATTGTTGGCTTTGGTGGCATAGTGACGGTAAAATTGAGTAATAGAATCTGACTGAATATGCAAGAATTATATAAAATACAGGATGCCAATGGGGAGTATTCCTGCGGAGACATCGGAATCACGGCCAATGAGTGGTATCAGCTGCTACAAGACAGCAAGGCAAAGCCATATATAGAGACTTTGCTTTGCTTCTTGCGTGAGCCTGAGCATAAATGCTATTGTTTTCAGTTGGCAGAGAAATATGGAAAATCGGCTCAATACTACAATGGGAAAAACACCAAATTCTCCCAATGGGTCCAAAAGAAGTTGGGGCGTTTCAAGATCATCGGCTTAGATGGAGTTGATGCCTATTGGTGTGTAACCATGGAGAGAGGCTGGAAAACGAAGTATGGCTTCCAATGGCAGCTTCGCAAAGAGTTGGTCGAAGCCTTGCGCAAACTGCTCTTGAAAAGGCTCATTGAGGAAATGCGTAAGTTGCCATCGGTCAATGCGTATGATGAAGAGTACAAATGGGAATTGATAAACAAGGCCTCTGGAAAAGACGGGCTTGAAATAATAAAATGCCTGTTCAAACAAAATGTCGTAGATAGCTACGGATACGATGACATTTTCAAGACTTTGTGTGAGAATGCCTCCAAAGACTTGTCAGACTGTGTCATTGCTCTCTTTGATGAAGACAAAGAACTGAATGGCAGAATCCTTGCGTTCAAGGAAACTGTCAAGAAGTTGTATCAAGGAGACAAGAAACGTCTTGCCAACGACGAAAGGACAGCTGCTGCCCTTTTGACTTGTAGATATCCAAACAAATACACTTTTTACAAAGACGAAGTATATCGGTTGATTTGTCAATACTTGGGTTATGAGATACAAAAGCCTGGTGAAAAATACGGTCACTTTACCTTCATCATCGATTATTTGGCAAATGAATATGGAGAGGAGATCCAGCAATTGTTTGTCAAAGACATTGACAAATATGGGTGTAAACCATTAAACTTAGCCGTACAAACATTGTTCTGGTGTTTAAGAGAAACGATAAAGGCAGATTTGAATATGAACAAGCAATTTACATGGATACCATTCTATCAAGAGTTCTCCAAAAAGCTTTTGACATTCCGTAATGACAGAAAGTCGTTGCTGGATATGATTTATGCAAATCGTGAGGATTTCCGAGCTGCATATTTGCATGATGAGGGCGGTGAGGATGATCTTCTCTCAGACATAGACCCGTTTACTGTTTTTGGGCTGTTTAACAGACAACTAAAATATGACAACAGAATACATACCACACAACTGTTCAAAGATCTGCTCAATATCAATGCTGATGCCCCCAGTGACTTTGATGGAATTCCTGTATTGAACAACTTGAAGTCGCAATTTGTCGGATTCAAGACGAAGCGTGCAAAGGATGACGTAGAGAACCTGTGGACTTTGTACGAGAAAGTTGTCAAAGGAGAAGATTTTGAGGAAGAATATGACCAGGCTATCGGACAATACGGTGTCAATGTAAACTTGACGATGGCTCTGTTCTGGATTCGTCCTAATGATTTCTTGGCATTGGATAAGACAAACCAGTCCTATCTCAAAGAAGAGTACGGAATAGCAATGCCAAGCAAAGTACCTAATTGCAAGGATTACATTTCCATCGTGGAAAATATAAAAAGGAAGATGGCATCAAACGAAATTAAGGAGAATTCGTTCTATGAGTTGTCTGCAAATGCCTGCAATGGGGCGGATACGGAAGATTCGAACTACTATGATAGCCAAGTGACCATTTGGGAACGCCGAAAAAACATCGTGCTTTATGGCGCTCCTGGTTCCGGAAAAACATACGATGTTCCTGAATTTGTTGTCAGACTGTGTGATCCTGCCTTTGACGCCAACAATGTAGAGCGTGACGAGTTGATGGACAGGTATAACCAACTGAAGCAGGAAAAAAGAGTGAAGTTCACCACTTTTCATCAGTCATTGGATTACGAAGACTGGATTGAAGGGTTGAAGCCATCTGTAGAAAATGGACAGGTAACATACGAAGTGCTGCCAGGCATATTCAAACAACTGTGTGAAGAAGCCAGTCGGCCAATTGTAAAAAGCGAGCAAACTGGCATAGCCGAAGATGCTGTGGTTTGGAAAGTATCTCTTTCTGGTGCAGGGGACAATCCTGTAAGAAAGGAATGCATGGAAAACTCTCATATCAGAATAGG
>CAVHOL010000055.1:0-18588 GCA_963637655.1 bacterium
GCAGCATTAAAAGCGTATGCACAAACCGCTTAAATTCTAAATCCGAAACTTGAGTATTTGATATTCTGCTCTTCTGAGTCAAGTCTGTCCTCTTCTTTCATATACATGTCTTGGAGAGTAGCATTGAGCTGATGGGATATATATCCTAACTGACAGGCATACTCACACGCTTGGAGTATCGGGCTGAGTGTCTTATTGACTGTAGTAGTCTTCTTTTTTGCCAACAGACGGTACTTGCGGAAATCAAGCAACAAGTCCTCGCTTATTTCTGAGACATATATGAACTCTTTGTGCTCGCCGTGAGTACCCTTGTGCTCCAGCAACAGAAACTCGGCAAATTGGTTGAGGTATGAGACTCCGTTCTTCCATGTGCTGACTCCTATCTTGCCTTTATTGTAGCGGTTCTCTATCATATCCTTGGCAAATTGTATAAAGTCCTTGCCACCGTCTGGGCGCAACGCTGCATCGTTGTCATCAAGGAATGAACGGATGATGTCGCAGGTTATGTGTTGGTGGATGTCGCAATACTTGTGTATCTTCAAGTCTATGTCTTCGATGCGCTTATGCAGGGCATTGTTGTAATACTTGTAGTCCATGCTGGTAGTGGCGCGTATCTCACCCACGCCATTATAGCCTTTCTCGTTCCACTCTTTCACAGTCACGCTGATGCCTGTTGACTTGCGGGCATTGTCTGCCTGCCAGTTGTATTCAATATAGAGCGGATACTTCTTGTCGGGCTGCACCGTTCTCGGAGTGCGCAGCCTCAATCTTCCTTTCGGATAAGTGCGTGATATTCTTCCCATATACAAATCTATTTCAAAAATTCATTTCTAATCGGTATATGCGAAGATAGCAGAAAAGTTTACCATGCCATTCCTCTTTCTTTGATTTCAGAAGATTTTAGTGTTAAGGAGGGGAGATAATAATGAAAAATCCGAGATAAATGCACCTTATCGCTACAAAAAAGCAAGATAAGGTGCATTTATCTCGGAACTTTTGCGGATTTCTCTTATAAAAGCATTATTTTTGTAGACACCAAAATATAAAGAACATGCAACATATTATTATAGGAAGAGACAAAGAGCAGGAGGCATTAAGCAGATGTATGAATTCTTCCCGTTCAGAATTCGTCATCGTCTATGGCAGAAGGCGTGTAGGCAAGACTTATCTTGTAGACAACTACTTTAAGGGTGTCTTTGATTTTTCGTTTGTCGGCGGACATGGCCTGACAAAAGAAAAACAATTACGTGCTTTTGCCAAATCGTTGAAAAAGGCCGCAAGTCTGACCAAACAGCCAAAATTTACAGATTGGATGGATGCCTTTGACGCATTGGAAGATTATCTTGAAACACAGACAGACAGACGTAAGAAAGTGGTATTCATAGACGAGATGCCATGGATAGACACTCCACGTTCTGAGTTTGTTGAAGCTTTGGAATACTTTTGGAACAGTTGGGCTACCCGTAGAAATGATATTGTGTTCATTGCAAGCGGTTCAGCATCTTCATGGATGATGGACAAACTGGTAGAAAATCCTGGTGGTCTGCATGCAAGAATAACATGCAATATATATGTCCGCCCTTTTACATTGAAAGAGACAAAAGAATACCTTGAATATCAGGGGATGCTTCTTGACGAATACCAAATATTACAACTCTATATGATTATAGGGGGCATTCCCTTTTATCTCAGTCTGCTTGACCCAACTGAGAGTCTGCTGGCGAATATTGACAGATTGTTTTTCAGAAAGAACGGTGAGTTAAGAACAGAGTTTGATGAACTCTATAATGCAATATTCTACAAGTCTGAGAAATATCTGGAAGTTGTAGACTTGCTCAACAAACATAAAGAGGGATTGACTTACAATCAAATTGCTGAAGTAATGAAGTTGGACAACAGACAGCTAACCACGATTCTCCGCAATTTGGAACGGTGTGATTTCATCGTGTCATACATACAATATGGGAATAAGGTGAAAGGTACCATATACAAGCTGGTGGATTTCTATACTCTCTTTTATTATAAATTCATCCGTCAGACTGATTCCAAAGACGAACAGTGGTGGACAAACAACTATGACTCACGCTCAGTCATATCGTGGCAGGGTGTTGCATTTGAACTGGTATGTCTCATGCACCTTCCTCAAATCAAGCAAGCTTTAGGCATTTCAGGAGTCTCAACAAGTGCTTCCACATGGAGATACATACCTTCTAAGAACAATATAGAAAAGGGAGCACAAATAGACTTGGTGATAGACAGGGCTGACCATGTGATAAACCTGTGTGAGATGAAGTTCTGTTCAAGTCTCTACACAATCACGAATGACTATGAGCAATATGTCCGACAGCGCATGGCATTGTTTAAAAGCAAGACCCATACCACGAAATCGCTTGTCTCTACATTCGTCACAACTTTCGGAGTGGCAAATGGCATACACAAAAGTATTGTCGGAAAAGAAGTTGTTGCCAAAGACTTATTCCGATAGCAGACTTGTCACTCTCCAAAAGTGTAACAATGCACACTTTTGGAGAGTGTTCTCCGAAAATAAAATGATCACAAAAGAAAGTCGGCGAAACGACGCGGTTATTGATCATTTAATTCGCCGAATACGGCATTATTGGTAAATTTATTTGGAGGTAAAAGGACGAAAAAAGCGATATGAGAATCCTGCTTAAAAATTCTCATATCGCTGATATTCAATACTTTGAGCCTTAAAGGCTCATTTTTAAGCGATCAATATTCGTCCTCGTTGAAGAGGAAGTCTTCTTTGGTGGGATAGTCGGGCCATATATCTTCGATGCTTTCATAGACATCGCCCTCGTCTTCTATTTCCTGCAGGTTTTCGAGTACTTCCAGCGGTGCGCCCGAACGCATAGCATAGTCGATCAGTTCGTCCTTGGTAGCGGGCCAGGGAGCGTCTTCGAGTTTGGAAGCCAATTCAAGTGTCCAATACATAATTTTAAGTTTTAAAAGTTTTCATCGTATAAGAAACGTCAGGTATTCCCGGATATCACAGACCCGTACATGGGCAGAAGTGCCGCGGCATGCATACCCTCTCCGTTATTCGCGTGCAAAAATAGCAATTTTTGCGCTATTTGCAAGAAATGCGCACTTTTTTTTCTGCAGTATGTGTAACAAAGTTTAAATACAATGCCAATGCGAAAAGATAGTCGGAGAGACGGTTGACATAGCGGCGCGCCGACTCGGGAAAGAGCGTACTGTCATCCAAGGCCACCAGGCGGCGCTCGGCACGGCGGCAGACTGTGCGGCAGACGTGGCACTGGGCGGCGGCATGACATCCGCCGGGCAATACAAACGACGAGAGCGGAGGTGTAGCGGCCTGCAGGCGGTCGACGGCTTCTTCCATACGCTCCACCTCAGCCGCGTCGACGGTAGCTGATGCGGCGCTTCCACCGGACACAGTCACCGTGCCGATAGCAAAAAGCATCGTCTGTATGTGCAGCACCTCACTGCGCTCCAGACTGTCATCCATTAGGGTGACAAGAAGACCGAGATGGGCATTGAGTTCATCGAGTGCGCCATAGGCTTCGATACGGGCATCGGCCTTGGAGACGCGCTGTCCGCCATAGAGATCGGTCAGTCCACTGTCTCCGCGCCGGGTATAGTATTTCATGGTCATTGTTTTTTATCGTATTCCACATACATTATAATAATATGGGAAATATATGGAAAAGGCGTCAGAAGTTGACGGTATAGTTGCATTTGTGGCGTGCGGTGTCGAAGAAGGCGATGCCGCAGTAGTAGAGGTCGACCGACACGCTCACCCGCGGATCGTCCTGCAGGCGGAGCCACACGTCGCGGAGTTCGCGGCAAAGGCCGATCTGCTCGACGACGATGACGGAACGCTGGTCGGTACGTCCGAGCATGCTCTCCACCCAACCCCGGCTGGGGACAACGCCGATACGCAGCAGTCCGACGGTGGCGGACGCGTCTATCCGGTCGGTCACCCGTGTCTTGCGGCATCCGGCCGCCACATAGTCGGCAAAGACATCGGGGGCCACGCCGCCCGCATCGACAAAGGTGTCGGCCTGACAGAAGTTGGCCAGACGCAGGTAGAGCCGCATGAGCTTGAGGTCTGCGCCCCGCAGATGCGAATGGGCCTTCCGCAGGTCGCCGTAAGCATAGTAGGGATAGTGCTCGTTGACCACATAGCGGATGAAGCGATAGGCAGAAGGCGACTGCACGCCGAACCCGCGGCAATAGGAGATGCGGCGCAGCCATATCCACGCACGGCGAAGACGGCCGGCACGGATGGACGGCGACGGCGGTCTGGCTGAAGACGGTGAGGAGGCTGGTATCGGTTTCATTTTCTTTCTGTCGGTCTGAGACTTCCGGAAGTATCGGACAAGGGGGCGCAAAGGTGAAGGGCGTATTGCGGGGCATCATCCCGCAGTCCATAGAGAAAAACGCCGGACCGCACGCTTTATTGTGCAGAACCGGACTAAGGCGCACAAAAAACCGGCAAAGACAGACGCTGGCCTGCTTTGCCGGTATGAACGGATATTCAACTCTTCCCTACATGCGAGGGACGGGGATTAGGATCAGAAATTGGACTTGTTGGCGTTGTCCCACCAGAGATGGGTGCCGCCCACGTCGCCGCTCTTGCCTTTCTTGCTAGTGTTCTCCTTGTTGAGCAGTTCGATGCCGCCGGCCACGCCATCGGCATTGGTGTCGTAGGCATTGCTGCTGTAGATGACGCGGCGCACGCCTTCCTCGGTGTCCACACCGCCGTTGCTCTTGTTGACGAGAGCCACGAAGAAGTGGGGATAACCTGTGCGGCGCTGCTCGGCCCAAGCCTCGTTGGAGAGCGGGAAGAGAGCGATGTACTTCTGCGTCATGATGCGGGCGAGCTGGTCTTCCTTGGAAGCATTGCTGTCCCACTTCACGCTGAGCAGATTGACCGCCTTGCAGTTGTTATTGCAGTTGCCCGGGTCTACGTAGTCGGCCTGGTGGGCGGTACTGTTGATGTAGGCGTCGATGGTAGCGTCGGAGATCTTGTCGATGCCGGCAAACTCGCCCTTGTAGGCCAGTTCGTTCTTGATGGACAGGCGTATGCCCTTCTCATACAGGCTCTGCACGCTCTCCGAACCGATGTTCCAGCGCAGTTTGGCTTCGGCCAGGAGGAAGTAGGCCTCGGCAGCCTTGAAGATGGGCAGGGGCACATTGTAGTCGCCCACCCACTGCGACATGTAGGAACCGTAGGAGCCTGCGGAGCCTTTCGTGGCCATGCCGCTGGCAAAGCGGATACCGCAGTACATTGAGTTGGCCGGTGTGACCGTACCCGTGACAGCGTCCTTGATGTCGGCCGTGTTCTTCGTGATGTAGAGCGGCAGACGGGGATCGTCGGTTCCGGTAAGCAGTGTGACAAGGTTGGCGTTCATGCCGCAGTCGGCCCAGTCAAACATACGCTTGAGCTCGTTGCTCTGGTCCTTGATGACGATATCCTTGCCGCTGACGGCAAGCGTGTTGGATGCGGCCTCGGTGGCGATCTTCTGCAGATCGTAGCCGGCAGAAGCCATCTCGGTCTCGCGCTTCGACAGGCGGAGTGCCAGACGCAGCTTCATCGTGTTGGCGATCTGTATCCACGTCTCGGTGTTGCCCGAGCCCCAGGTGTCGAATGTGGCAAGCGTAGCCTTCTCGACATCGCTCATCGACTTGATGCCCGAGATGGCCGTGTCGAGGTCCTTGAGCATCTGTCCATAGAGCTCCTGCTGGGAGTCGAAGCGGTAGAACGACTCGCTCTCGGCATTGATGATGGAGCTGTAGGCGAGCGGTCCGTAGGCGTCGGTGGCCTGGAGCGTGCCGACGGCCTGCACGATGCGCATCACGCCGGCCAGTCCGGCCTGCTTGTTTTCGTCGCAGGAAGCGATGATACGACGCGTATTGTTGAAGATGTGCAGGTAGTAGTTCTCGTACATACCGCCGCTGTGTCCGCGGTTCTCGCCCATGTCACAGTTGGTGAAGTTGCCGTGGGGCGTCTCGAAGTATCCGCCGTAGAGGTCGATGGTGAGGTTGGTCCAGAACTGGAACATGTTCTGGTGGGGCGGATAGCAGTAGTTCATCGGCTCTGCGCACTGTGCCGAGAAGGGCAGGTCGTTGGGGTTCACCTGCGTGCCGTTGGTATTGAGTTTCTCGAAATTGTCTGTACAGGAGCTGAGCGTTGCGCCTCCCAGTACAGTCAGCGCCGTCAGGGCGGCCGCTGCGATCATATTTCTCTTTTTCATAGTGGTCTGCTGGATTAGAAGTTCAACTTAAGGTTCAAACCGAAACTTCTCGAGGAAGGCAGGTTGAAGACGTCAATGCCCTGTACGCCGTTGCCGGTACCCATAGATACGTCGGGATCGCAGGGAGCGTCTTTGTAGAAGAAGAACAGGTTGCGGGCGATGAGGGCTGCGGTGAGGTTCTTGCCGTTGCCGAAGAGGTTGCGGAAGGTGTAGCCGAGGCTCATCTCACGCATACGGACATTGGTGCCCTTCCATACATAGAACTCGTTGGCGTAGGGTGAGTTGAAGTTGGAGGCACCGACCGTGGAGTACCATGCCTGCGGGTCGAACTCCACTCCGTCGACTACGACCTTGCCGGCATCGCGTGCCTGGGCAGAGCGCTCAGATACGCCCCAGCCGTCGAGGGTGGCCTCGGTGGCACTCATGACACGTCCGCCGAACTTGCCGTCGATGAGGAAGGAGAAGGTGAAGTCCTTGTAGTGGAAGGTGTTGGTCCATCCGAAGTTGACCTTGGCGTTCATGTTGCCGGCATACTTCATCTCCTCGTTGGAGTCGCCGAGAACGACGGGCTGTCCCTTATCGTTCTTGACGGGCTTGCCGTTCTCGTCACGCTTGATCTGGCGCACGTAGAGGTCGCCGTACGATCCGCCCTCCTTGAGGACGATCTTTGCGCCCGACCACGATGCGATGGTCAGACCGTTGGGCAGACCTTCGACGAGGGTCTTGATCTTGTTGTCGTTGTAAGAGATGTTGAAGTTGGTCGACCAGGAGAAATCCTGGTTGAACGACTGGTACCATCCTGCGCTGAACTCGAAGCCCTGGTTCTGCACGTCGCCGGCATTGACATAGCGGTTGCGGAGACCCGACTCGTAGGGAGCAGATACAGAGAAGAACTGGTTCTTGGTATTGGTCTTGTAGTAGGTGAGAGACAGGGTGAGACGGTTGTTGAAGAAGGCACCGTCAAATCCGGCCTCGATAGAGTGGGTCTTCTCCGGCTTCAGCGTACGGAACGGGGCCTTGTCGGGTGCGGAGATGGCGCCCTGCGAACCGAGCGTGTAGAGCTGGTTGGACATGTAGATGGGCACGTCGTTACCTACGATGGAGTAGCTGGCGCGGAACTTGAACAGGTTGACATTCTTGCCCATGTCTACAAACTTGTTGAGCAGCACGCTTGCGCCTACCGAGGGATAGAAGAAGGAGCAGCTCTCGGTGTAGGCCAGGGCCGACGACCAGTCGTTGCGGGCGGAGAGGTCGAGGAAGGCGGCGTCCTTGTAGCCGATCTGTGCAGTGGCGAAGACGGCATTGAGGCGTTTCTCGGTCTTCATGGCGTCACCCGAGCCGAGGGTCGAGAGGTTGTTGTAGAAGTTGTTGGGGGTGAAGATGTTGGGATAGTACATGTTGCCGTTGCCCGGAGAGACAAACTTGGAGCCTTCTCCCCAGAGGTCTACGTGTGAGGTCTTGGTCTTGGTGAAACTTGCGCCCACGGTGCAGGATACCAGCCAGTCGTTGAAGGTGTGCTTGTAGCTTGCCAACAGGTCGCCGTAGAGCTGGTCGCTGAAGTAGCGGAGGTCTTTCATGCTGCCCATCGGGTAGAGATTGCCGATGCTCGAAGCGTAGGCGTTGCGTACGAAGTGCTCCTCGCCGCGCTCGTAGCGCAGACGGCCCTGTACGTTGATGTCGGGAGTGATGTCCCATCTCACGCTTCCGCCAAACTCGTAGCGGTTACGGTCAGAGATAGGTGTCTGGCGATTGAGTGCCCAGTAGGGGTTGCCGTACTGCTGCAGCTCGGTGTTGGTCCAGTTCTGGATGTTGCAGCCGCGGTTGGCATCATACTTCTCGTAGTTCTCCTTGTAGTAGTTCCAGTCGGCGCCGCGGGGGAAGAGGTAGGCACCGGTGAGCGGGTTCCAGAGGTATCCGGCCGACGCCTGGTTCTGCACGTGCTGGTTGGTGTACTTGGCAGAGAAGTCTACGTGTACGTCCTTGAGCACGGTGAAGTCTACCTTGGAGGCGAGGTTGTGGCTGCGGTAGGTGTTCTGCGGGGTCATGCCCTGCGAGTACACATTGCCGTAGGAGAAATATCCCTTGAAGTTCTCCGTACCGCCCGAGAGGGAGATGGAGTTGTTGAAGGTGTAGCCTGTCTGCAGGAATTCCTTGGCGTAGTTGGGTGTCTCGGAGGAGAGCTTGTCGCCCCAGCTGAATGTGGATCCGTCGCCGCCGTAGGTACGCTGGAACTTCGGCATAGACAGCGGGGTGTCCATGGTGGTGTTGCTCGAGACGTTGATGGCCACGCGTCCGGCCATACCCGACTTGGTGGTGATCATGATGGCACCGTTGGCGGCCACTGCACCATAGAGGGCGGAGGCAGCGGCACCTTTCAGCAGGGTGATGCTGGCGATGTCGTCGGGATTGATGGTCGACATGATGTCGCCGCCGTCGCGCTCGCCGCCGTAGTCGCTCGATACCTGCGACGAGGTGATGTTGGTCATCGTCGGCACTCCGTCAACCACGATGAGCGGCTGGTTGCTGCCCGAGATAGACTTGTTGCCGCGGAAGAGGATCTTCGACGAACCGCCGGCTCCCGTCGAGTTGGGCGTGATCTGCAGACCTGCGCTCTTGCCCTGGAGGGAGTTGATCATGTTGACCGACTTGATGTCGTTGACATCCTTTCCGCCTACGGTCTGTGCCGAATAGGTGAGGGTCTCCGACTGGCGCTTGATACCCATGGCCGTCACGACCACCTCGCCGAGGCTCTCGGCGTTGGCCACGAGCGTGACATTGATGACCTTGCGGCTGCCGACGGTCTCCTCCTTGGTCTTCATGCTGATATAGGAGAATACCAGGACATCGCTCGGAGCGGCCTGTATGGTATAGTTACCGTTCAGGTCGGTCATGGTTGCATTCTTCGTGCCTTTCACAGACACGCTCACTCCAATGAGGGGATCGCCCATCTCTTTGTCCTTGACGAGACCGGTCACCGTATGCGTCTGAGCATACGCCCCTGTCAGCAACATCCCTATGAGGAACATTACGACTATAAGAAATGATCTTTTCTGCATAGTTGAAGGGTTAATTAGATTAATGGTTTTCTGGCTTGTTATGAATGTATATGGCAAATGTATGCAATTTCTTTTTCATGGGAAAGCAAAAAAGCAATATTTTTTAAGTTAAAATTTTGGTCGCCGGGAAGTTGCGCCTGATGTATTTACAATATTTAACTATGGATTATATAATTTTCACACCAAAACCCCGAAAACCCGCGGAATTCCGCAAGTTTTCGGGGTTTTATTTTTGCCATTTCTGAAAATTTGTTATAATTTTATTTGGAAGTTTCCTTTTCGCCGCCTACCTTTGCAACATCATCCTACGAGAAATCACAGGACATGACACCACCAATTGTCCAACCGCCAAACACACGAATATTATGAAGAAGTCCATCATCTCCACAATGAAAGTCATCACCGTCATCATGTTTGCATCGGTCATATCCCTCGTGACGAGCTGCAGCACCGACGACGACACGACCAACGGCAAGATTGCCGGATGCACGGCCACCATCACCGTGACCCCTTCGGAAGATGCGCAAGACATCTGCGAGACCACCATCGAATATACCGACACCGACGGCAACACCCGCCACGAGTCCGTATACGGCGGCATCTGGATGACAACGGTAGACTGCGGGCAGCTTCCCTTCGAAGGCGAGATCACCATCACGCAGACCCTCCGCCCCGGCGCCAAGCTCGCCAAACCGTCCTTCCGTCTCGGCGCAGAAGTCAAGACCGCCTATGCCGCCCTCTACACCAGCGGCATCGTCGACAGCAAGGCCACCACACGCGTGAGCAGCAATTTCAAGACCGTCAAGAAAGACCTCGTCGGCAGCCACGCACAGACCGTCACCAAGAAGTACACCATCACCACCAGCGCAAGCGGCGGATCGGTCATCGTAAGAGAAAGGTAAATGAATACATATAAATAATGTCGCTTTGATTTGAGAAACAAAGCCCCCACACGGACAAGCGTCTTGTGGGGGCTTTTTGTCTGTACGGCATCCGGCAAGCCACCACCAAAGCAAAGCGATAAAAAACCGCACAAAACATGTCATTTTCACACCAAACGGAACATTTCCGTTAATAATGTTTCCCGTTTCCGGCAAAAAGCATTACCTTTGCCGGAAATACTTATAATATAGCGAAATATGAACAAAAGTGCAATTGCGTGCAGCGCTGTTTTCTTTCTTTCTTTTCATGCAAGCGCACAGACCTACCTCCAATGTGATTTCAGCAAGGGCATTCCCGCTGAGTTCACCCTCATCGACAACGACGGAAACACACCATCGGCCGACATGGTCAACGAAGGCTTTGCCGTAGGCACACCGTGGATAGCCGCAGCTCCCAAGGGCGAGAGCGACCTTGCCGCGTGCAGCACGTCATGGTATTCGACCGCCGGCACGTCTGACGACTGGCTCATCACCCCCGCCTTCACCGTCACCGACGACAACGTGCAGCTCTCCTGGCGCGCCAAGGCATCCGACAAGCGCAACAGCGACGGCTACGCCGTGTACATCTCGGAGACGGGCGGCAAGACCGTCGCCGACTTCGACAAGACTGCGCCCCTCTACTCCACCGAGAAGGAGTCGAGCGAATGGACCACGCACAGCGTATCGCTCGATGCCTACAAGGGCAAGACGGTGACCATAGCCTTTGTCAACAATTCCACCGACAAGAACCGCCTCTACATCGACGACATCACCGCCGCCGTGAAGAGCGACGTCACTGTCGCCGTCACCTCCGACCGCAACACGCCACGCCTCGGCGAGACCGAGATCGTGGTCAGCACGACCAACCTGTCTGACACCCCCATTGAAGGCTACGACCTCACCCTGGCCTACGGCGGCGGGGAGTACACCCAGCACATCGACGCCACACTGCCCGCAGGCGGATTCGACGACGTCGTGCTCGACAAGAAGATTCCTCTCGAGAAATACAAGACCGTGCCCTTCACGGTGACCGTGAAAGCCGGCGACAACAAGTTTACCACACAAAGCGACCTCACCGCCTACCAGCGCCACATCATCTGCGAGGAAGGCACCGGCACATGGTGCGGCTACTGCGTGCGCGGCCTTGTGTTCGTAGACTCCCTGAAAAACACCGCCGCCGACTGGGCCATACCCATCGCAGCACACAGCGGCGACCCGATGTACAGCACATATACTCCGAAGGCGCTCAACTACATGAACTCTTCCGGATTTCCTGCAGGATCCGTCAACCGCAAGTCGAAGGTCGACCCGAGCAGCTTCTTCACCGTCGGCAAGAAACTGTTCGACCGTGAGACCGTGCTCGTAGACATCGACGTGCAGGCATCGCTCGACGAGGCGTCGCGCTCCGTCACCTCCACCACCACCCTGCACTTCGCCGACGAGGGCAAAGACACCAACTACGGTCTGGCCTACGTCATCGTGGAGAACAACGTACACCATCCCTCCAACGGCGACACCAGCCACTCCACCAACGGATACATGCAGCACAACTCCTACTCTGGAGGCGAGAACGGCCCCATGGGAGGCTACGAGAACCTCGACGAGTGGGTATCGTCAGACCTCATGTACTACCAGGCCGTAGGCCGTGGCTACGTCGGCGACTTCGACGGCGAAGCCGGAAGCGTACCCGCCGACTACAAGGCCGACGAGGCCATCACGTACGACAAGGACTTCACCCTGCCGACCAACATTCTCGACGACGCCAACACGCGCCTCGTCGTGATCCTTGTCGACAAGACCGACGGCCACGTGGTCAACGCCCTCAGCGTACCGCTCGGCCGCAACGAGACCACCGGCATCGCCTCCGTCACCACCGCGACGCAGCCCCAGGGCACTACCCGCTACTACAATGCCGACGGAACACAGGCCAGCGGTCTGCACACCGGACTGAACATCGTACGCCGCGCCGACGGAAAGACCGTCAAGATCATGGTCAGAAAGTAGAAACCGTCATACCGACACATAGCGCAAAGCCACCGGACAGGATCATCCGTCCGGTGGCTTTTTGCGTCTATGAGAGCGGATAATTTACACTTTTTTATTAACTTTGCACATATTTTTAGGAGCGTCCTAAAAATCAGCCCCACCCACAAGGTTTTCATCAGAACCGCCCATAACGTTTTTAGGATATGAAAGACAAGATAGTATCATTTGCATGGCAGCACGTGCTGCTGCTCGTTTCACTTTGGATCATGACCGTCGGCGTAGCCGTATGCGTGCGCTCGATGCTGGGCTCCAGCGTCATCAGCGTACTGCCCTATGTATTTCAGAGCGCCGGCAAAGCCCAGATGGTACCCGCACTGAGCATCGGACAGTACACCTACATCATGAACGGCCTGCTCGTGGCCGGACAGATCTGCGTGCTGCGCCGCCGCTTCGAGCCGGTGCAGCTGTTCCAGCTGCTGGTGGGCTTCGTCTTCGGTTCGCTCATCGACTTCAACATGTTCCTCACCTCATGGCTCGCCCCTACCCTGCTGTGGCAGAAGGTATTGGCACAGGTCGCCGGATGCACCGTGCTCGGAGCGGGCATCGCCCTCGAAGTGCGCTGCGGTAGCGTGACCATGCCGGGCGAAGGATTTCCGGTAGCCATCAGCCGCGTCAGCGGCATCGACTTCGCGAAGGTCAAGATCTGCGTCGACGTGTCGCTCGTCGTGCTCGGCATCATCGCCTGCTACGCCTTCTTCGGCGCCTGGCAGTGGTACATCGTCGGCATCGGAACGATATTCGCCATGTTCTACGTAGGCCTTGTGGTCAAGATGGCCGGCCGCCATCTCGGATGGTTCGACCACATCCTCGCCTACAAGCCCGGCTTCCGCCGCTACATCTACGGTCTGGCGCGCTTCATCTACAAGCGGGGGGCATAAGCCGCAAGCCCCCGCAACACCCCGCCCCCTTCATTCTTTCCAACATTCGCCTCTATGCAAACACTCCCCCGACATTGGGTCATCGTACTGACCTTCATGCTGTCGCTCGTCGCCGCCGACGCCTCCGCAAGCGGACAGAACACCGACAGCCTCTTCACCCTGTGGTCCGGAAAGTCCGACACCACCCTGCTCTATATGGGCCGGGAGTTCCTGTACCAGAACAAGATACACGAGGCACTCGTCGCCTACAGCATTGTAGCCAACAAGCGCTACAAGCCGCACCTGAAGACCGACGAGACAAAATGTGTAGCACAGGCGATGAACAATATCGGCTACATCTACTTCTACCACTACTTCGACTACCAGAAGTCGTACCAATACCTGCATGAAGGCGAGAAGATCTCTACCGAATACGGGCTGACGGGCAATCTTGCGTACATCAACCTCAACCTCGGCAACCTCTACCTGACCCTTTCCGAGCTGCACCCCGACGACGAATACTTCTCGCGTCTGCCCATGAAAAGCTACACCGATGCCTTCGGCTACGCCTGCCGGGCGAAGGAATGGCGCATCGTGCAGATCGTCTACTGCAACCTGATGGAGTACTGCATCTCCACGGGACAGCTCGACTCCATAGCCGACATCCGCAAGAAGTACAAGTCGATCAAGTTTCCCGCCGGCATACCGCTCGTCACCTACAACGTACACCATGAGCGCGCCATCGACGCCTACATACACAATGACTTTGCGACGGCCCTGCGCGAGATAGACACCGCCATCGGACTCATCGACATCAAGGACACCCCCGAGCGCTACGAATTCTCCATGCTGCAGTTCAAGATCAACATCTACGCCCAGCAGCACGACCGCGAAAACATACGCCACACCCTCGCCCGCATGCGCCAGATCCTCAAGGAGAACCGCATAGAAGACCTCGAGACCGAGTTCTACAAGTCGCAGGCCAAATACTACCAAAGCATCGGACTGCGCGACAGTGCCGACCACTACGAGATAGAATACCTCAAGGCCAAAGAGCGCATGGCCAACGACCTGCGCCTGAGCATGGCCGGCGAGATGCACTTCGTCAACGAGCTGCAGGAGTCCAATGCCCGCGTGCGCATCCTCGACATGCAGCGCCGCATGTCCTACATCATCCTCGTGCTCTGCATCGTGGCCATCGCCTCCGCCGCCGGATACATCGTCAGCATCCGGCGCAAGAACCGCGACCTGCGCCGCCAGCAGCAGGCCCTCTACGACAACATGCAGGCCATACTCCGCAAAGACGAGAAGTCCGGACAGAAAAGCGCCGCAAAATACCAGAACAGCAAACTCGACGAGGACGAGAAACAACGCATCGCCGACGAGGTGCTCCGCGTCATGGCCGACACCAAGACCATCTGCAGCCCCGACTTCTCCCTCACCCAGCTCTCGCAGGCCATCGACGTGCCCTACGCCGAGGTGTCGCACGTCATCAATGAGGTGGAAGGCAAAAACTTCAACGCCCTGCTCGGCGAGTACCGGGTGCGCGAGGCATGCCGCCGCCTGGGCGACGCCGAAAAGTACGGACACCTCACCATCGAAGCCATCTCCGCCAGCGTGGGATTCAAGAGCCGCACCAATTTTGTCGCCATCTTCAAGCGTGTCACCGGACTTACGCCCAGCGAATACCAGAAGACAGCCCGCTTGCAAAACGAAAGCAATTAGGCCGGTTTGCAAGCACGGTGTGTCTCAATTTATAATCTGATACATATTAAGACACGCGACACACCTTCGCATTGGACAAAATGTCCTACCTTTGCCGCCGAATGAAAAGAAAGAACATCGGCGGCGAGAAGTCGTTGGGGGAGCTCTACTCCGAACCGCCGGTGCAAACGATGTAAGACGAGTTCCCCACCTTATCAAAGCACAACAGAACATGAGAAAAATTACCTCCGCCTATGGTGTGTTGCTGGCAGCCCTCACGCTGCTTCCGCTCGGGGCCTCAGCCTCAGAGCCCGGCAAGGGACTGGTGTCTCCCGTCGAGAAAACAGTCCGCATCAACGGCCACAGCGTACCCGTCGTGGCAAAAATGAAGGCCTCCGCCCACACCAATACCTCCGCAGCAGCATTTGCCAAGCGCCTCGCCACTCCCTCCGCCAAGTCATGGTATGAAGAGAGCGAGACCCAGGATCGGCTGATGGAAGACTTCAGCAAGTTCACCGCCGGTTCCGAGACCGAGCCCGACACCGAAGCCCTCTGCGACGAGTACGGCTACTTCGGCGGCCCCGTACAGTGGGACATCGACAGCAAATATACCGAGACACCCGGATGGTGCGGCTCATGGGTATTCCAGGCAGGCGGCAATGCCTACCTCAACGACCCGTTCGGCTACATCGGCGCCGTGCTCAACTCTCCGCTCGGCGACTACTCCGGCAACCTCACCATCACCGTCCGCGCCAAGAACGTAGGCAAGAGCTCCTGCAGCCTTTTCGTCAACCTGCTCAAGGGCGGCTATGTCAGTCCCTCATACGCCGACACAGACGACGGCAGCACCACCATACGCACCAACCTCTACCCCGACCGCGGATGGGTGACGCTCACGCTCAAGGCCCACAACACGAGCTCGACAACCAACGGATTCCTTCAGTTGCTCTCCTACGGCAGCTGTATCATCGACTATGTACACATAGAGCGCACCAACAACTACATTGCACCGCCCACCGTCACCGGCACAAGCAACTATACCGACAGCACTTTCACCGCTACATGGGACAAGGAAGACCTGGCCTACAACTACTTCCTGTGGCTGTACAAGAAGAGCTACACCAGCGACGAAGACCACACCTGGACTACCGACTGTGAGAGCGCACTGCCTGAAGGCTTCACCACCACCGGCACTATCGTCGACGGCATCGGCGCCGAGGGATCGAAAGGTCTGCGCCTGGCCAACGGCGACACGCTCACCACTCCCTACAACCGCACCGAATACAGAGACGTGAAGTTCTGGATGCAGGCCTGCGGTGCCGACAAGGATGCCTTCGACGAGGCCGATGCCACCATCGAAATCGACGTACGCACAACCAGCGGATGGAAAAACTGGGGTGCATACTATGCCTCATACCGCACTACCGGAAAGAGCGTAAGCATGCAGTCTGCCAGCTACAATGACTTCGCCGGACAGTATCTCGGCATACGCATCCGCCCCGTTGACTTCCCCGAAGGCGCCTACCTCGCCCTTGACAGCATCAGCGTGATGGCCGGCCGTGACTTCGAGCTTACTCCCGTCGGTGTAAACGAGCAGTACGGCTACTACTACGACGACACCAAGAAGGGCACCTACACCTTCGCCGAAGGCCTCGAGGCCGATGCCGACTACTACTTCGGCGTACAGTCGCACTACAACTCGCTCTACTCCGAGTACCCGCTCAACCTCGCCTTCGGCGTGGCAACACCCGCCGTCGACCCCGCCACCGACATCGACAGCCGCGGCAGCTACACCGCCAACTGGGAACCCTCCGCCAAGGCTACCGGCTACCGTGTAGACAACTTCGGACTCACGACCGCCAAGGAAGACGGTGCTTACGCCGTCATTGAGGAAGACTTCTCCGGCGTCGATGCCAGTGTCACCGAAGCCACCGACCCCACCGATCCCGATCCTCTGGGCGACAACGGCTACGAGAGCCTCGACGACTACACCAAACTGCCCGGATGGACAGCTTCCAACTACGCCGTATCGCAGGGATGGATGGGTGCCATCAACGACGACTACACTAGCGGCAGCGTGATCACACCGCAGCTCTACCTTGCCAACGACTCCGTATTCTCGCTCAGCATCAAGGCCACCGGCACTGCCGGCGACAACCTCACGATCAAGACGGCCAACCAGACCTACTACATCCCGTTCGACGAGGACGGCAACATCGACGGTACGTACATCGTACCCGAGAGCGGCGCTGCCTACAAGATAAGAATCACCGCCGACAACACCTTCATGATCGACTACATCAAGGTAAGCCAGAACCTCAAGGCCGGCGACCATATCTACTCCTGGCTGGGCTCCACGACAGTCGAGGGCAAGGAGAACACCTCCACCACCTTCTCCAACCTCTACGACTATGACTTCGACGAGTACGCCTACGCCGTGACCGCCACCCGCTCCGAGGACTACCACTACGCCGAGTCTGACCTCTCCGACTACGTACTTGTCAACCTCGAGGACGGCAAGTCTACCCCGACCGGCATCACCGCAGGCAACATCGCAGGCTCCACCGCCAAAGTAGTCGCCCGCTACAACACCGCCGGACAGATGGTATCGGCACCGCAGCACGGCCTCAACATCGTCAAGATGAGCGACGGCACCGTACGCAAGGTGATGGTAAACAAGTAATGGCCATGCACATACCAAGCGAATCAGTAACCAGTATATAAATGACTATGGAGACAAGGGCTCCCGTGGCGCATCCGAGACGGATGCGTGCGGAGGTCCTTGTTTTTCCTTTCACCGGCATCTGCGCAGCCGCATTCGCCCAAGGCCATCCGCACAGCATACAGCAAACAACCAAAACCCATACACACAAATGAGAAAAATTTACTACCTTCTCCTGTCGCTCCTGTCCCTCCCCGCAGGCATGCAAGCACAGGTAGACCACACCTTCGAGTTCGTAGACAACAAGGGCAACATCATCGCCGACGGCAGCACCATCACCGTCGACCAGCTGGAAAGCACCGGTTTCGACGTATACATGTCTGTCCCCGTAGGCGTGAAGGCCACCAAGGAGACCACCGACGGCGGCTGCATCAAGGTGACGGCCGACAACATGCCCAACGGCAACTTCCAGATCTGCTCCTTCGGCAACTGTGTCATGACCAGCACACCCGGCACCTTCTACTCCTCCAAGGGAGCGCTGCGCAGCGTCGACAACACTACCATCGCCGCCGAATGGCTGCCGACTGACTACGCCACATGGGACCTGACCCTGCAGCTGATGACCGTAGAGCGCGAATACGACGACCTCACCGAGACATATGTCTACGACAAGGTGAAGGCCGAGGGCCCCACCATCTACGTCCGCATGGTACACCCCGACCCCACCGGCATCGCCTCCGTCACGGACAACAGCCGGCAGGCTGCCCCCGTCGCCCGCTACTCCGTATCCGGCCAGCGGCTCAACGGCCCCGTCAAGGGCATCAATATCGTGCGCCGCGCAGACGGCAGCACCGTAAAGACTGTCGTGAAATAAGCCGGCTATCCCTACACACCGAGCAGAAACAAGCCGACCAGCCCCACAAAAAAGCGTGCCCCGCATACGCCATCACCCGATGGAGACGTATGCGGGGCACGCTTTTTTTGCGTTCCGGCCACCCCTGAAACGGCACTGGGACACCGCAAAATCGTACAAGGGCCTTGTATGTCTTATACTGATATAGGTAGACACATTTATGAACAATTAAATGTGTATACAAA
>CAVHOL010000056.1:0-18541 GCA_963637655.1 bacterium
GCATACCCGTCAAAATAGAATTTAATAATGCGTGGAATTTTTAGAACACGCCATACCAAAAACACACACGACAAAACACACACGACAATGAAACGTATCCTCCACCTCCTCACGGCCGCCGTTCTCACCGGCGCAGCCCTCACCGCCGTCTCCTGCAAGAGCGCCAAGAAGGACGGCGCCATGACCGACGCCGACACCGTAGCCCTCGCCGGACCGGCCTTCTCGGCCGACTCGGCCTACGCCTACGCCGCCCGGCAGTGCGACTTCGGTCCGCGCACGATGAATAGCGACGCCCACGACCGCTGCGGCGAATGGATCGCCGGCAAGTTCCGCTCCTTCGGCCTCGACGTAGAGACCCAGCGCGCCGACCTGCGCGGATACGACGGTACCATGCTCCGCAACTGCAACATCATCGCCCGTTACCGTCCCGGCGCCGACCGCCGCATACTGCTCTGCGCCCACTGGGACAGCCGTCCGTGGGCCGACAACGACCCCGACAGCACCAACTGGCGCAAGCCCGTCATGGCCGCCAACGACGGTGCCAGCGGCGTGGCCGTCATGCTCGAGATTGCCCGTCTGCTGCAGGCCGACAGTACGGCCCGTGTGGGTGTCGACTTCGTATGCTTCGACGCCGAAGACTGGGGTACGCCGCAGTGGGCCGAGACCGCCGACGATGCCGACACCTGGGCCCTCGGCGCACAGTACTGGGCCACCCACCAGTCCGGCAACGCAAAACCCGCATACGGCATACTCCTCGATATGGTAGGCGGCGAGGGCGCGCGCTTCTTCCGCGAGGGCGTGTCGATGCAGTACGCCGGCGACCTCGTTCGCCGCATCTGGCGCACCGCCGCACAGATAGGCTACGGCTCGTTCTTCCCCGACAGTGACGGAGGCATGGTCACCGACGACCACGTGCCCGTCAACGAGAAGGCCGGCATACCCACCGTCGACATCATCGCCTTCTACCCCGACTGCTCACAGAGCAGTTTCGGACCCACCTGGCACACTGTCTCCGACAATATGGACCATATCGACGCCAATGTGCTCAAGGCCGTCGGACAGGTGGTCGTGCAGGTGATCTACAGCGAGAAGTAGGGTGCATGCGCACAATGCAGGGGCGTGCCCCTCTCACATAGGTTACACAATAAAATTGCCTCTGTAGGGGGCGCATAATTTAACCGTATTCAATTTAATTATGCGCCCCCTACAGGGGCAATTTTTTGATTTATACGAAAAAACGTAGGGGCGAGCCCCTACGCTATACTATGTCGCCCTTTCAGGGCTTGGCTTCCATGTCGCCCCTACGGGGCTGGGTGTTCCTCCTTTTGTTTACGGCATCGAGTAGGGCAGCGTGCGCCCCTTGATGACAAACGACTTGTCGGGCGGCAGGATGACCCCTTCGAGCGTGATGCGCCGCGAGTTGAACGTGGGGACAATCTCTATCGATGCCTTGTTCGACCCCTTGCACATCGTGATGAACAGGCGGGCCGAGAGCGACACGCCCATCACGTTGGCCGTCAGCATCGTGTTGCCCTTCTTGTCGGCGGTCATCTTGTAGTCGGTGAGCGGGCCCTCCACCGTCACGCCGCCGATGCCGTTGGGTCCGGCCGCCGGTATGTTGAACGCCACCTGTGCCGTGGCGCGCCCGTCGGCCACCGCCACAAAGTTGGTCGTAGGCGAGACGTAGGCCCTGTGGCCGTACTTGAACACCACCTGGTCGGCCTCCAGCGTGAAGGCCGTGTCGCGCAGTGCCTGCAGGGCGTCGGCATACTCCATACTGTCGATGGCCTGCTGCATCGCCTTGCGCTGCTGGCGGGTGAGCTTCTTGGCGGGTTGGTTGCCGGCCGCCGTTTCTTCGTCGTCTGGATATTGGGCATACGCTCCGAGTGTTATGGCCAGAAGCATGAGCGTGAGCCATGTGCGGATTTTCTTCATCGTTTTGTTCCTTTCACTTTTTTTGACCGTCTTTTTTGCAGATACGGTCTGTCTGTATAGGACGGTGCTGCAGATTACTGCCGTAAATCATTGACCTTCGGATGATTTCCGTCTTGTCATCTTGCGGTGTCTTTCTGAACCCGTCTATTAATGAAACGCCGCAAGAGGAAAATATTGCTTGCCGGAAGTTGAAAAAATGCAAAAAGCCCCGTCAGTGTGACGGTAAAGGACACAAGTCCCGCAAGGACCGACGGCCTAAGCGGGCGCATTTTCCTTTCCCCGTGCCAGAAGCGTGACGAGGAAGGGTATGGCCGCATCGAAGTAGGTGATGTCGTAGGCCGGCTGGAAGATTTCGGTCCAGTTGCCGTACACGTACATGCTCCTGACGTAAGACACGACGGGTACAAGCAACAGGATGACGGCGGCATGGAGGAGCCACCGGCTGTAGTTGCCCTTCCAGGTGAGCGCGAGCGCTACTGCCGCCAGAACCAGGAGGAGGGTCACCGACGTGCTCCCCTGCCGGAGCTGCAGGACAAAGGGGTTGTTGGCCGCGCCGAACATCTCTGCCGCATCCCATACCGCCAGGGGCAGGAAGGTCAGCGCAAAGACGCCTGCCGCTACGCAGGGTGTCAGGATCTGCTTCTTCCTGTCCAGGCCGAGGTAGTCGGGCAGCAACAGTACGAACAGCGGAAAGGTCACGCTGAGACGCGTCGACATCCACAGTCCGACACACACCGCAAGTGCCCACGGATGGTTGGCCATGCCGATACGGCGGGCCCGGAGAAAATTGGTGAAGGCGGCAAGCAGCAGGAAGTTGGAGATCAGGTCGCTCCGCACCGCCACTTCATACCAGAGGTTGATGCACAGGGCCAGCAGGATGATGCTCCTCACGGCCGCGCGGCGGCCGTAGAGCCGCTTGATGCTGTATACGAAGAGCAGGGAGGTGAAGATCTCCGAGAGGCCGACATTGCCGAGGAAATAGAACGGCAGGTGAAAGAGTATCCACACCGGGAAGGGAGAGGCATTGCCGCCCAGGTGGGTCTTGGCCATGTACGGAAACTCTCCGTGCAGGAGGTAGGTGATGGGATTGGCTATGGCCGACCAACGGTCTACCTTGTTGAGCATCGGGTCGAAATGGTACTGCACAAGGAGCAGCGCCACGGCAAATGCAATCATGGCCGGCCAGAACAGCCGGGTGTCCTCGCGCACCTTGAAGTGTCTGCCGGAGATGAAGAGCACGGCGGCGGCCACCGCCGTGACGTAGGTGATGCAGACATAGCCCACATGAGGGGTGCCCCGCATGGCGTATTTGCACATCAGCAAATAGCAGACACCGGCCAGCAGGTAGCAGGCGAAGCCCTGCATGAAGCGGCCCTTGCGGGCCAGCAGCGTGTTGAGCTTCCGGAAGACGGCGCTTATCAGTACCGAACAGGCCGAATACTGCACTATGGACAGTATGCCGGTGATGAACGGCATGAAGTTGTAGTGTACGATATAGAGCTCGTAGCTGATCTTTCCGAACTTCTGCAGTATGCCGCCTTTCTTGACGGCGGGTACCAGGTAGGGCAGGACGATGATGCCGACGGCCAGGGGCAGCTTGATGTTGAGCAGGATGAGGTTGAAGGGCAGCGAGCCCTTGACTTGCTGGATGCAGGGCAGCTGCTTGAAGAGGAAGAAGGCGAGACCGTAGGCCACGGCGACGGCGCTGTAGCGCGCTATCCTCGTCCTCCCCATGCGGTTGAGGCTGTCGATGTGCTGCGAGGCCAGGTAGCCGCAGACAAAGGAGAAGGCCTGTTCGCTGTAAAACTGCCGCCCGAAGATGTTGTACACGCCAAAGGCGAAGAGCAGCAGTGTGGTGTGCTTCGGGAAGGACGACCGCGCGACCCAGTACACCAGGTACCAGCGCAGGATGTAGTCGACAAACCACAGGTCGGAACCGGTGAAGGTAAGGTTGTGCAGCAGTGCCCCGGCGTCGAAATGCTCCCTGTAGGGCAACTGCAGCAGGAACACCGCCCAGCAGGGCATGATGACACGGACCAGCCTTTTGCGCCAGAACCCCCTGATGCCGTGGCTCTTGTAGCTCTCGTTGATGCCGTAGCCGGAGACAAAGAGGAATACCGCCACGCCTACGCTTCCGATGATATTGACGATGCGCGGGTAACCGTCGGTCTGCATCACAAAGTGCATCAGCATGATCAGAAGCGCCGATACGCCCTGCATCCATAACGTATTGTCGCGTGATAGTAAGTGTCCGTTCATGATGGGAGGAAAGGGGGAAAATCGGGCGCGCAAGCCGCGCGACCTGTATTTTTTTGCCTTGCAAAGGTAGGGCATTTCCCGGAGAATCGCCTTGGCGGCTGCGCGAAATCGGCGGACGGGTACATTTATTAACATTTGGCCACCGGGGAAATGCCGCGCCTGCATTCTCTCCCTAATTCCGGCCTGCGGCCTCCGACTCCGCGGCGAACGGCCGTAACATTGCTGCAAAACAAGGATTTTAAAGAATTTCTATACACATATAAAAAATAATTTGTAACTTTGCAGCCCAAACGGACTATCGTATCCGTACCTTCCGTGCCCGACTGCAAAGGCAGGCCGTGAGGCGGAGACGGATGGCCCGCAATATCTTCTTTTCCACATTGCAATGTGTAGCCAGGACACTTTTAAGATAGACCTGAAAGGTATGAAGGAACAGAAGGCCGTGCGCGAGTACGACCTCGACAATGCGTACTTTGAGGCCATTGACGGCCCCGAAGTGCGGGCAGGTCATGTGCATGCGCGCGTCGAGATCGCCCGCAGCGAGCGTTTCTTCGAGCTTGGCTTTACCATTGAGGGCGCGGTCACCGTGCCCTGCGACGTATGTCTCGACGACATGAGCCAACCCGTCAGCACTTCATCGAGTCTTGTGGCAACGCTTGGCACCGGGCCCTCCGAAGAAGACAGCGATGTAGTCACGGTAGACGAGACGGAAGGCATACTCGACATCTCGTGGACCCTCTACGAGCTCATCGCGCTGGCCATACCCACACGCCATGTGCATCCCGAGGGACAGTGCAACCCCGACATGCTCCGGGCCATCGCGGCACACACCGCCGGAAGCGGCGCCGAAGGCCATGCGGTAGACCCGAGATGGGGCGGACTGGAGAAACTGAAACAATAATAACAAAAAAATAAAACAACAATGGCACATCCTAAAAGAAGACAGTCAAAGACTCGTACACTCAAGAGAAGAACCCACGATAAGGCAGTAGCCCCCACACTGGCCATCTGCCCCAACTGCAGCGCATACTACGTATACCACACCGTATGCCCCACCTGCGGATACTACCGCGGCAAGGTCGCTATCGAAAAGGAAGTCGCTGAATAATATCGGATGGGAAAGATCAATGCAGTGATCACCGGCGTTGGCGGATACGTGCCCGACTATATCCTCAGCAATGAGGAACTGTCGCGCATGGTCGACACCAGCGACGAGTGGATCATGACGCGCGTCGGCATCAAGGAGCGCCACATCCTCACCGAGGAAGGTCTCGGCACCAGTTACATGGCCCGCAAGGCAGCCAAGCAACTCCTGCAGAAGACCGGCACCGACCCTGATACCATCGACGCCCTCATTGTCACCACTACCACGCCCGACTACAAGTTTCCCTCGACAGCATCCATCGTCCTCGGCAAGCTCGGCCTGAAGAACGCCTTCGCGTTCGACCTTGAGGCCGCCTGCTGCGGATTTCTCTACACGCTCGACATGGCAGCGTCGATGATCATGAGCGGACGCTACAAGAAGATCATCGTCATCGGCGCCGACAAGATGTCGTCGCTCGTCGACTATCAGGACCGCGCCACCTGCGTGCTCTTCGGCGACGGAGCCGGAGCAGTGCTCGTAGAGGCTACCGAGGAAGAGGGCGTAGGCGTGCAGAACTCGTACCTGCGCACCGACGGACAGGGTCTGCCGTTCCTCCACATGAAGGCTGGCGGATCGGTATGTCCCCCCACCCACTTCACCGTAGACCACCGTCTGCACTACCTCTACCAGGAGGGCCGCACCGTCTTCCGCTATGCCGTGACCGACATGAGCGACGACGTGGCCGAAGTGATGAAGCGCAACGGGCTCACCGCCGACGACGTGCAGTGGGTAGTGCCCCACGAGGCCAACCTCCGCATCATCGAGGCAGTCACCAAGCGTGTGGGTCTGCCCATGGAGAAGGTGATGGTCAACATACAGCGCTACGGCAACACGAGCGCCGCCACCATCCCCCTCGCACTGTGGGACTTCGAGAAGGACCTTAAGAAGGGCGACAATGTCATCTTCACCGCCTTCGGCGCAGGCTTCGTGCACGGCGCATCCTACTACAAGTGGGCATACAACGGTGCTGAGGCTGCCCTGAAATGACAGACGGCTGACTGACAGGACCAATACCGGCGGGCTTCGCCTGCCGATAACAATACAGAAAAAAGAGAGACGCGTCACACCGCACACAGGCGGCAGTGACGCGTCTCTCTTTTGTCGTATTTTTTCATTCTTATTAGTGTACGGTAAATATCGCAAACAGCAAGCCCCGTAGGGGCGGCATAATACAGCGTAGGGGCGCGCCCCTACGTTTCCCGCAAACGCATACAACCAGCCCCTGTAGGGGGCGTATAATTCAATTTCCCAATATGGGTTGAACTATGCGCCCCCTACAGGGGCAACGTTTGAGATACCCGTTTGAGATAGGGGTAAACCCCTATCCTGTACTATGTCGCCCCTACGGGGCTGGTATACTATGCCTGTTTTGGAAACTCTGACATAATGGGGCTTTTCCATATGTGTCGCCCCTACGGGGCTGGTATACTATGCCTGCTTTGGAAACTCTGACATACAGGGCTTTTCCATATGTGTCGCCCCTACGGGCTGCGCGTCCGTTCCGGCGTTATCCGTAGATCACCTTGCCGTTCTCGTCCTCGAAGGGTGCGAGGTCGCGCGAGTACTGGTTCATGGCGCGCAGGCTCATGCCCATGGACGAGAAGCCGCCGTCGTGGAAGAGGTTCTGCATGGTCACCTTGCGGGCGAAGTCGGAGAACATCATCACGCAGTAGGCAGCGCACTCTTCGGCATCGGCGTTGCCCAGGGGCGACATCTTGTCGGCGAAGTCCATCATCATGTCCAGCTCCTTGATGCCCTTGCCGGCGGTAGTGGCCGTGGGCGACTGTGAGATGGTGTTGATGCGCACGTGCTTTTCGCGGCCGTAGATGTAGCCGAAGCTGCGTGCGATGCTCTCGAGCATGCTCTTGGCGTCGGCCATGTCGTTGTATCCGAAGAAGGTGCGCTGCGAGGCGATGTAGGTCAGCGCCACTACCGATCCGTACTCGGCGATGGCGTCCTGCTTCTTGGCTACCTGCAGCATCTTGTGGAAGGAGATGGCCGAGATGTCGAGCGTCTTCGACAGGTAGTTGTAGTCGAGGTCGTCGTAGGTGCGGTGCTTGCGCACGTTGGGGCTCATGCCGATGGAGTGGAGCACGAAGTCTACCGGTCCGCCCAGTATCTTGACCGACTCGGAGAACACCTTCTCCAGGTCTTCCACGCTTGTGGCGTCGGCGGGGATGACGGTGGCGCCTGTCTGCTCGGCCAGCTTGTCGAGCTCGCCCATGCGCAGGGCCATCGGCGTGTTGCTCAGTGTGATTTGTGCTCCTTCTTCTACTGCCTTCACGGCTACTTTCCATGCGATGGAGTCCTCGTTGAGCGCGCCGAAGATGATGCCGCGCTTCCCTTTCAGTAAGTTGTGTGTCATATTGCGTTTCTTGGTTTGCCCCGGCTTTCCTGAAAACCTTGTCTGCCGGGGCTGTATTCTAAAAGTGGGTGCAAAGGTAGGACAAAAAGCCCGAAACGACTGTACGTTTTCGGGAAAATGTCCCGGTTTTTGCACATACACCCTATGATTGTGCAATAAAACACGCCTGTTTTTCCACCGTCTTGTTCTGTTTTTCGGTTTTTCCGTCACTTGGTGACGGTGAAAAACTTAGTACTCGTCTATGGCGAGCTGTTTGCGGTAGCGGTCGAGCTCGCGCTGCAGCTGTCGGGTGATGCGTTCGTAGCCCGGCTTGCCGTAAAGGTTGGAGGTCTCGTGGGGGTCGGTCTGCAGGTCGTAGAGCTCGCAGTAGTCTACGGCGGAGTCCTTGGGCTCGAAGTAGCCGAGCGACTCGAGGTACTTGGCGCCGCGGTATTCGCGTGTGCCGGGCATGCGCTGGTACTTGTTCTCCTTGATGGCGTCGGTGCCGCCGGCGCCGTAGAAGTGTATGAGCTTGTAGCGGTCGGTGCGCACGCCGTCGTGCTTGCGTACCATGTGGTAGGTGGGGTAGTCGTAGAAGTGGTAGTAGATGCTGGTGCGCCACGACTTCACGCCGTCGCCCTGTTCGAGCACGGGCAGGAGTGCGCGGCCCGTCATCTCCTTGGGCTGGGCCACGCCGGCGAGGGCGAGGAATGTGGGTGCGTAGTCGATGTTCTGCACCATCTTGGTGCATACCGATCCGGGCTTGGTGTGTCCCGGCCACGACACGATGAGCGGTGTGCGGAGCGACTCTTCGTACATGAAGCGCTTGTCAAACCATCCGTGCTCGCCCATGTAGAAACCCTGGTCGGAGGTGTAGACGATGACGGTGTTGTCGGTCAGCCCGTGTGCGTCGAGATAGTCGAGCACGCGGCCCACGCTCTCGTCGACGCTGCGTATGACCGACATGTAGTCGCGGATGTAGGCCTGGTACTTCCAGTTGTCGAGGTCCTTGCCGGTGAGGTGTGCCTCGAGCAGGCGGCGGTTGCGCGGGAAGTAGTACTTGCCCCACTCGGTACGCTGGGCGGGCGTCATGCGGTTGATCTCGCCCATGAGACTGGCGTAGGAGTCCCAGCTGTCGGCGTTGGCGGTGTCGAGCATCTCGGGCACTTTGAAGTCCTGCTCCCACCGCATGTCGCGCGTGACCGACATCTTTTGCGTGTGTGCGGCCGGCCCGCGTGTGGCGTAGTCGTCGTAGAATGTCTCGGGCAGGGGGAACTCCACGTTGTCGTAGCAGCCGAGGTACTTGAGGTTGGCCTGCCAGTTGCGGTGCGGCGCCTTGTGGTGGAGCAGCAGGCAGAAGGGCCGCGAGGGGTCGCGGCCGTCGATGAAGTCGAGGGCGTGGTCGGTGGTGAGGTCGGTGGAGTATCCTTCCTCCACGACATACTCGTTGCCGGTGTCGGTGCCGCGGTACTGCGGGTTCCAGTATTGTCCCTGGTCGTTGTAGATATGGTAGTAGTCGAATCCCTTCGGGTCGCAGCCCATGTGCCACTTGCCGACGACGGCGGTCTGGTATCCGGCCTGCTGCAGCAGTTCGGTGAAGAACGTGCGTGTGGTGTCGATGCCCTCGCCGAGCTGGCGCTGCCCGTTCTGGTTGCTGTACAGGCCGGTCATGAGGCAGGCGCGCGAGGGTGTGGAGAGGGAGTTCTCCACGAAGGCGCGGTCGAACCGCATGCCGCGCTCGGCCAGGCGGTCGATGTTGGGCGTGGGGGCGAGGCGGCCGATGGCGCCGCCGTAGGCGCTGATGCACTGGAAAGCGTGGTCGTCGCACATGATGTATACGATGTTGGGGTGCTGCTGCGCGGTCTGCCTGTTCTGCGCCTGTGCGGCGGCGAGGGCGCTGACGGCTAGCGTGAGGAGTATCTGTTTTTCAGGTCGCATATATTATATATAATGTGTATTGTCTGTAGGTCAGAAATATTCTGTGTGGAGGGCGGGTTTTGTCACGTCCCATACAAAGGTGTATTCCTTGCCGGCGAAGGGGATGGTCGCTTTCATTCTGTCGCCCTTGGCGTATGTGATGTAGAGGTATCCGCAGACGGTCTCTCCCGGATTTACGGTGTTTTTCTTGAGGTATCCCACGACGTGTGTCCGGTAGTCGTCCTTGAATCCAGGCATCATGGCCGCCATGGTCAGAGGGCTTGCCGCGCCCGCCGCTCCGAACAGGAGCAGGCAGAGAGTCTGCTCTTCCCGGATCTTCTTCTGTATTTTCTCGGCGGAGTAGACGGTTATCTCCTTGGCTTTGCTCCCTTTCTTGGAGTCGTGTATGGCATAGGCCCTTACGGTGAGCGGGTCAAAGGTGTATGGATTGTGCGTGTCGTTGCTGATGGCGATGGAGAGCATGTAGAACTTGCCGTAGTCGGTCTTCAGCACATGGGTGCCGATGCCTACGCGCAATCCGTTGAGGTCAAGGTTTCCCCATTCGTTGCCGTCGCGGAATTCCACCTGCAGTCCGGGCTCGTTGTCTTCGGTGACGAACTTTTGGGCGTGTGCGCCCAGGGTGGCGAACATGAGTGTGAGGAGCAAAAGGCAAGGCGTTTTCATCTTTGGTCGTAGGGTTTAGGGTCATTGCCTGTCGGCCGCAAGGCCGCCGGCAATTGCAAAAGTACCGAAAACTATCCATATCCGTGTCTGCCGCCGCCGTTTTTTTTGTGTGCGGACGGGAGAAAACGGTCCGATTTGGGCCATCGTACATCCAGCCCCGTTGGGGCGACATAATATAGCGTAGGGCCTCGGCCCTACGTTTTCCACAATCGCGCACAATCTGCCCCTGAAGGGGGCGGATAATTCAAATTTTCATAAGGGTTATACTATGCGCCCCCTACAGGGGCAGCGTTTGCGGTTACCGTCCAAAGATAGGGCCGCGCTCGACTTTGTCGCTTGCCTAAGCAAGAGCCCTATCCTGTACTATGTCACCCCTACGGGGCTGGACGTACATGCGTCCGGAACAACAGGCCGGAACAGGAGTACAAATGTCAACGGCAATCACGGATTTATGCAACTTTTTTCCATAAACGGGCTGATTTTCAATAATTATATGTTAAATATCGGTGGAAAACTATCCTGCATAAAAGATTTTTTTTAATTTTGTGGCGTTTTATTACAAAGTTCATTTTATGAAGAAAGCAATTTTACTCTCTACAGTGTTTTCATTGGCAGCAGCCGGTGCTTTTGCCCAGGCTGTCAATGTCCATGAGCTCGGCCAGCGCAAGGCAGGTTTGAACGTTCCCAGCTTCGAACTTTCCGCCAAGCACGTGCAGAAGCTCGATTTGAAGGATATGAAGAAGTCTACTCTCAACGACAACTTCTCTGCATCTCCCCGCAGCATCTCCAACGGTCTGTACTACACCATTCCTCAAGGAAGCATGTATACCACCGACAATGAGGAAGGCAACGGCTATTATGTCAACCATCTGGTGCTCTCTCCCTCTGCTGACGCCGTGTTCACCAACATGACCACGACCAACAAGAAGTCCACCAAGTGGTACATCAGCACCTCCAGCGCACAGACCTATGCCGATGCCGACTACAACCTCGACCTCACCGGTTTCTTCTCTTGCTTCAACGGTTCCGTATATCCCACTCCTACGCTGAAGTACGGTTCTTCCCGTACCTATCAGTTGGGTGAGACCGGTGACTATTTCTCAGCAAAGGGCCCCGGCTACATGTACTGTGACTCTATCGCTCCCCACGCTTTCTGGGACAGCCGTGTAGACGGTACCTACGCACTGACCAATGCGCTCGACAGCTACTATTGCTTCGGTACCGGAAGCTTCAATGGAACAGACGACAGCGGCAGCTCCTACTCTTACACTTCCATAGGTGCAATGCAGCTGTATGACGCACCCGCTTCTCCCCTCTATGTAGAGAACATGTTCTTCTACGGCTATACCATGAGCGACGCTCCTCTCACCGGCGATGGCAAGATGACCATGACCGTCTACAAGACTAACGTGACAGACGAAGGCCAGATCTCTCTCGGTGACGAGATTGCTACCCTGACTTGCTCTGCCAGCGACGCTTCCAAGAAATGGGATGGCCAGCAGACCGCCTATGGCTACGTTTCTGGCTGGAACTACATGTTCCTCCCCGAAAAGCCCTTCACCATCGACGGCTCTTTCGCTGTGAAGGTTGACGGTTTTGCCGATGAAGGCGTAGACGTGCTCATGCCCGGTGCCTTCGTGAGCGATATTGACTCTGTCTCCAACTACGCTTCTGCCTACATGATCTTCGACATCCAGGGTACCGAGTATCCTGTACAGATGTATCAGAACCCCGTAGTCCTTCCCTTGGCTTTCAACAGCTGCTTCGACTACGTAGACGCACTTTCTTCTGTAGAGCTCTCTAGCGGCACAACCGTAGAGAACGCCAACGTAGTGCGCATCTCCGACGACGGCCAGACCTGCTCTACCGACGGTGCTGACGATGCCAGCGACCTTGGCGGCGTATACCTCCGCACTGTATTCCCCTTCTATGACAGCGAAGGCGAAGCATGGTACACCACTACCTCCGCTCTGCCCGACTGGATCACCGACATCACTGCCGACGACGTCACCAGCACAAGCGACGGCTACACCTACTTCACCGGTGCTACCCACCTCACCTTCGAGGCCAAGCCCCTCGGTACCGAGACCGGCCGCGGCGCTGCCATCTTCTTCAAGGGCAAGGGTGTCACCTCTACCACTCCCGTATACGTGCTCCAGGGCAATGCCACTGTTGAGACCGGCATCGAGAAGGTCGTTGTCGACCTCGACAACAACACCCTCAACGAGAACGCTCCTATCTACAACCTCAACGGCCAGCGCGTGACCAAGGATGCCAAGGGCGTGCTCATCCAGGGCGGCAAGAAGTTCATCAACAAGTAATTTCTTCCCAAGCATGAACACCGTGCGGTGACCTCCCCCGACGGAGTGCCGCACCACATGCAAGACACATACAAGGACCGCAATCCGCAGGCCAACGCCCGGGATTGCGGTTTTTCTGTTTTTTCCCGGTCTGAGTAATCTTCACCGTCATTTGCTCACCCACATACAGTTACCCGCTACCCACTCACTGACATAGACAAGAACAAACCATGCAACACCTGTCATCCCTCATCCGCCTGCTGCTCTGCCCGCTCGCATTGCTGCTGGCCGTGACCGCAGCAGCACAGGACTTCGCCCGCTGCTTCACCGACCGCACCCTGCGCCTCGACTACACCTTCTCGGGCGACGCCCGCCGCCAGACCATCGCGCTCGACGCCCTCTCCTCGTCGCCCCGCTGGTACGGCAAGCGCCAGCGGCTGGCCGAACTCCCGATGGAGGGCAACGGGCAGATCACCGTGCGCGACCACCGCACGCAGACCGTCATCTACCGCAATTCCTTCTCCACCCTCTTCCAGGAGTGGCTCACCTATCCCGAGGCGGAGACCACAGCGCGCAGTTTCGAGAACGTCTTTCTCGTGCCCATGCCGCGCGACACCGTCGACATCACCGTCGACCTGCGAGACAACCGCCGCACCGTCGTGGCCACCATGACCCACACCGTCGTGCCAACAGACATCCTCATCCGCCACACGGGCGAGCACCCCACACCCTACGTCACCCTTCAGACCGCCGCCGACACCGCCCGCTGCATACATATCGCCTATGTGGCCGAGGGCTACCGCGCCGACGAGATGGACGTCTTCCTGCGCGACGCCCGCGACGCCACCGATGCCATCTTCGCTCACGAACCCTTCCGCAGCGCCCGCGACCGCTTCAGTGTCGTCGCCGTGGAGTCGCCCTCCGAGGACAGCGGCACCAGCGAACCGTCTGCCGGCATCTGGAAACGCACCGCCCTCTCCTCCCACTTCGACACCTTCTACAGCGACCGCTACCTCACCACCCTCCACCTCAAGCGCCTGCACGACTGGCTCGACGGCATACCCTACGAGCACATCATCGTCCTGGTCAACTCCACCAAGTACGGCGGCGGAGGCATACTCAACTCCTACAACCTCACCACCTGCCACCAGCCGCAGTTCCGGCCCGTCGTCGTGCATGAGTTCGGACATTCCTTTGCCGGACTTGCCGACGAGTACGCCTACGAGGCGGAGCAGATACCCATGTACCCCCACGACATCGAACCGTGGGAGGAGAACATCACCACCCGCGTCGACTTTGCCTCCAAGTGGGCCGACATGGTGTCGCCCGACACTCCGATGCCCACGCCTCCCTCCACCGACAAGACCGATATCGTAGGTCGTGTGGGTCTCTTCGAGGGCGCAGGCTACTCTCCCCGCGGCGTGTACCGCGGTGTGCAGGACTGCCGTATGCGCACCAACGCCACCCCCGACTTCTGTCCCGTGTGCCGCCGCGCCCTGACGCGCGTCATCGACTTCTATACCCGCTGATGCGGCAGGGGCCGCACGATGAGAATTGTATATTTATTGTATATCCTTGTATTTTAGCGATTTGTAACGCAAAATACAAGGATATATTGCGTTTTGGACCCCTTTTTTATGTAATTTTGCACCCGCTTATTGCATAAAAATACACGTACGAAATGACCAAAAGACAACAGAAATACCTCTCCGTCATCCTGATAGCGGTGGTGGCCGTAGCCGTCGTGCTGCTCATCGTGGCCTGTCCCGGGCGCCAGCGCAAGGCCGTGGGCTGCAGGGCCGACCTCAGCGGAGCCGTCATCGGCGTGCAGCTCGGCACCATCGGCGACACCCGCGTATCGCCGATGGAGTCTGACGGCAGCGGCACCCGCGTGGAGCGCTACAACAAGTCGGGCGATGCCGTCCAGGCCCTCCTGCAGGGCAAGGTCGACGCCGTGGTCGTCGACGAGCAGCCTGCCAAGGCCTTTGTCGCCCAGAACCCCACCCTCCGCATCCTGCCCCAGGCCTACGGCACCGAGCAGTATGCCCTCTGCGTGGCCAAGGAGCGCACTGCCCTGGTCGCCCGCATAGACAGTGCCATCGCTGCACTGAAGGCCGACGGTACCCTTGACACCATCGCCGTGCGCCATCTGCGCGACGGCCAGTCCGTGGCCTACACCCCGAAGCACACCGGAGGGGCGACCCTTACCGTCGCCACCAACGCCACCTTCCGTCCCTACGAGTATTACGACGACGGACAGATCGTGGGCATCGACATCGACATCGTGCGCGCCGTGGCCGACCGCCTGGGCATGACCGTGAACGTGGAAGACATGGAGTTCGACGCTGTCATCACCTCCGTGCAGACCGGCAAGGCCGACATCGGCGCCGCCGGACTGACCGTCACGCCCGACCGCGCCCGCAACGTCGCCTTCTCCGCCCCTTACGCCACCACGCGGCAGATGATCGTGGCGGCCTCCACCGGGGCGACCACCATCGGCGAACAGGGATTCGTGGAGAAGTTCCGCACCAACTTCATCACCGACTCGCGCTATCTCTACCTCCTCCACGGACTGGGCAACACGCTCGTCATCGCCCTCTTCGCAATGCTTATCTCCCTCGTGCTGGGCACCGCCATCGCCGTCGTGCGCTTCACGCACGACACCACGGGCGCGCTCACCGTATTCAATGCCGTCTGCCGCCTCTTCCTTATGGTCATCCGCGGCACGCCGACGATGGTGCAGCTGCTCATCATCTACTATGTGGTCTTCGCCTCGGCCGACGTGAGCAAGGTGTTCGTGGCCGTCATCGCCTTCGGCATCAACTCTTCCGCTTACCTCGCAGAGGTGGTGCGGTCTGGTCTCATGGCCGTCGACCGCGGACAGATGGAGGCCGGACGCAGCCTCGGACTGTCGCACACCGCCACCCTCACCCGCATCATCCTGCCCCAGGCCTTCCGCAACGTGCTGCCCGCCATCGGCAACGAGGCCATCACGCTGCTCAAGGAGACCTCCATCAGCGGATACATCGGCCTGGCCGACCTCACCAAGGGCAGCGACATCATACGCTCGCTCACCTACGACGCCATGATGCCGCTCGGCGTCGTGGCCCTCATCTACTTCCTTCTCGTGGCCGCCCTCGCCACCGGCGTGGGTCGTCTCGAAAAACACCTTGCAAAGCATGACAGATAGCAACATACTGCTCCGTGTGGAGCATCTCTCCAAGTCGTTCGGCGACAATACCGTCCTCAGCGACATCAGCACCACCGTCGCACGGGGCGAGGTGGTGGCCGTCATCGGACCGTCGGGATGCGGCAAGAGCACCTTCCTGCGGTCGCTCAACCTCCTCGAGGAACCCACCTCGGGCCGCATCTTCTTCGAGGGCACCGACATCACCTCCGACGATTCCGACGTCGACCTTGTGCGGCGGCGCATCGGCATGGTCTTCCAGCAGTTCAACCTCTTCCCCCACATGACCATCCGCCGCAACATCACCCTCGCACCCGTCACCCTCGGCTTGCTCACCCCTGGCGAGGCCGACGCCAAGGCTGACACCCTGCTCGCACGCATCGGACTGGCCGACAAGGCCGACCTTTACCCCACGCGGCTCTCCGGAGGTCAAAAACAGCGCGTCGCCATCGCCCGCGCCCTGGCTATGCAGCCCGACGTGATGCTCTTCGACGAACCTACCTCCGCCCTTGACCCCGAGATGGTGGGCGAGGTGCTCGCCCTCATGCGCGAGGTGGCCGCGGCCGGCATGACCATGGTCGTCGTCACCCATGAGATGGCCTTCGCCCGCGACGTCGCCACCCGTGTCCTCTTCTTCGACGGCGGACATATCGCCGAGGAAGGCACCCCCGACGACATCTTCACCCGCCCGCGGTCGCCGCGCCTGCGCGATTTTCTCAGTCATGTGAAAGGGTAGGAGAGTCATGGTTGCCAGCCAGTCCTACGTTGACATCCAGCCCCGTAGGGGCGGCATAGTATAGCGTAGGGGCGTGCCCCTACGTTTTAGGGTTTATATTTTGACCGCTGCCCCTGTAGGGGGCGCATAATTCAATTCCGCCGTTTGGTGTAATTATGCGCCCCTTACAGGGGCAAATTGTTGGCATAGACGAAATACGTAGGGGCACGTCCCTACGCTATATTATGTCGCCCCTACGGGGCTGGTCACTTATGGAATCGCCCTAAGGCGGGTTCTAAAAATTACCTTTGATGGATTTTTGTATTTTGGCCGAGCATATTTTCCTGTCTTTCCGAAGGAGCATAGCGGGCTATGCGACTAAACGAACAGACAAATTGGGCCGAAAAGAGACCGCAAGATGACAAAACGGGAATCACACGAAGCTTTATAATTTACGGCGGTAATTTATAGAACCGCCCTAAATATATTTAAAAAGTGGCCGCGTGTTTTGGCTTTGTATGCAGATGTGTCTAAATTTGCCGCACGGCACTGTGTGCCGACACCAAGTCATCAACATACGAAACAACACATCCACATGAAGAAAACACTCTTCCTGCTACTGTCCGTCCTCTTCGCCGCCACCGTGGCAAGGGCCAACGACGGCGTCTACTTCACCAGCGGCAACTTCCTCATACCGGCGCAGGAAACCGACATCTCGGCCGTCCGCGAGGTGCTCACCATCACCATCGGCAAGGACAGTTTCGCTACCGTCGACGTGCAGTACGAATTCTACAACGCCGGCGAAGTCAAAACCGTCAAGATGGCCTTCGAGGCCATGGCGCAGTACAACGACAACACACCGCTCCACCTCGGCGGGCCGCATCCCCACATCCAGGCCTTCACCGTCAGCATGAACGGCCGCAGCCTGCCTTATGCCAACGCCGCCGTCGCCTTCAACCGCACGTCTACGGCCGTGTCCGTACCGCTCGACCTGCGCAAGTGGAAAGGTGTCGAGGACGTGCCCGACTCCATCCTTCCCGCGAGCGACTGCCTCTATAACGCCGACCTCGACAGCATCGTGCCCTTCGCCTATGCCTACTACTTCGACGCCCCGTTTGTCAAAGGCCGCAATACCGTGCACCACACCTACCGCTACCGCATGAGCTTCAGCGTGGCCGAAGCCTTTGACATACCCTATTGGCTCACCCCCGTCACCCGCTGGGCCAACGGACAGGCCGATGACTTCACCCTCCATATCACCGCCGACGACATGGCTGAGTTCTGCCTTGTCGACAGCGTGTTCAGCGGTGCGCCCTTCACCACGACCGGCAGCTATCCGATATACCAACTCAAGGACGAATGTGGCACTCCCTTCATCTTCACCACCGTCATGGCCGGCGACACCGTCACCTGGCACGGCAAGAACTTCCGTCCGCAGGCCGACATGAACATCACTTCCCCGTCGTGGGCGGCCGACAGTCCTATGCACCGCTACATGATGTCCGGCCGCGTCATCATCGATGCCGACGGCAACGAGTACCGCTACCTGGCCGATGCCGGCGACAGCTGGTTTGTCGAAGTCCAGGACTACACCACCGTCAGCAAGAAGGGCAGCCGCGTAGAGGAGCGCGATGCCCATGACGGACAGGGATACCTCACTGTCAGCGATCTTGTGACCGGCCGTGTCAATGTCCGCCAGAAACCTTCCACCGCCAGTCCTGTCGTCACCACTATCTGCTATCCTGAAGGCATGGTGCCCGATGTTTATCCCTGTCTCGGTTCTATCTTCGCTTCCGACGGATATATGTGGTTCAAAATCCGCGTGGGCCGCAAAACCGGTTATGTGCGGCGGAATCTCGTGGTCTGGGATGCCATCGACTCCTATTAAAGCACCCTTCACCGCATTTTTCCTCCGGACGGCATCAGAAATTTCACTGTTTCTGATGCCGTCCGGCCTGTTTTGAGGCGTTTTTTATTGCGACGTGGGACACTACTGTTAGAAGGTGCGGTGTCCCACCGCACAGTTATGGGGTATATGTTGTCCGCTTTTGCACGT
>CAVHOL010000057.1:0-18405 GCA_963637655.1 bacterium
TCTTTCTGAAGTCGACAATATATTTGGTCTTGTCTACATACAGGTAATGTCCGTTGCGTATCTTCTCGAAAGTCTGTATCCCCACAGGGTAACAGTTCACAATTTCTGCCATGGTCTTGCTCGCTTTTTATGCCTTTTGCCGCTAAGTTACAAATAATCGGCAAGACGGGCAAAACTATGCGAAAGAAAATCCATATGCGAGATTGCAGACGGTCCTGGACCGTGTGTCAGAAAATGCCTCCATGATGATGGCCTTTGGCCGGTGCGCAGTGGTCACTTGCGTCTCAGTACCAGCCAGGGTGCTATGCCGTGGTGCTTGTCGGTGCGGTATGCGGCGGCCTTCTCCGTGTATGCGGCTGTGCCGTCGGGATAGCGGTAGAAGCCGCTCTCGTTGCCGCCAGTGAGGTAGATGGCGTCTACGAACCCGTATTCGCGCAGGGCGTCGGCGAAGTCCCAGAGGGTCTCGGGATGGCGGGTCTCGACGATGCACAGATGGTCATCGGCGGTGCGGGCCAGCGCCTTGCGCTCTACCTTGCCGTGGAGGAAGAAGTGGCGGGGCAGCTCGCCGTTGGAGACGAGCATGAACTGCCGGAAGTATCCGCCCTTGTGCTCTTCGGCGTAGTCTTTCATCTTGTCGCTGCGTGAGATGCCGATCACGATGTTGCCGTCGACGGCGGCGCAGTAGCCGAGGCGTGAGGCGTCGCTTTGCAGAGTCTTTCCGTCAACGACCAGCGAACCGATATACCTGCCCGTGGCGGTGTAGTCGGCTGTGCGGGTGTAGAAGAGCACGCTGCGGTCTGCGGTGTCTGGCTCTTCGAGCGTCAGCTCGGCCTGCGCGTTGTGCGGTTCATAGATGGTGATTGCCACCCCGAGCACGGAATCGTTTTTCAGCGTCACCTCCGATGCGCCGCCTTGCGGTTTCATGTGTGCGAGTTTCCCGATATTGTCCTTGGGTGATACCGAGACGCTGACGCCGATATTGTAATAGTAATTGTAGAGGCTGATGGCTTTGTAGCACACCAGCACGACGATGACGGCGGCGATGAGGCCGGCACTGTACTTGAGCCAGGGCTTCCACTTGTTTTCTGGGCCGTGATTTCCTGAACCGTCGTCATGCCCGTCATTTGAGCCGAAGGCTATACTTCGGTCAAAGGCTGTGGGGGGGTATTGGTCATCGTCATGCTCGATGACGATGGTGGGCTCTTCGAGATGTTCCTGGGTAGAATAAGCCGTGTCGGAATCTTCAATCACGATGATGGGCTTCTCCTGTATGTTGTCGTTTTCCATGTGTTTCATTTGTTGTCTCCTTCCTGTTCCAAAATGGTTTTCAGTTCTTTCAGTGCTTCTTTTGATGCCTTCAGCTTGAAATCGGTGGTCAGCCGGTGGTCCATCAGTATCAGGTCTTGGCTGCTGATATTGATGGAGTAGACGAAGTTCTTGTTTACGATCAGACTTTTCCCCACTCTGACAAAGAACTTCTCCCTCAGGTTGCTGAGTGCCTCCACAAAGTAGTGCAACTGGAACGTCATGGTCAGTACCTTTCCGTTGAAAAGGTAGATGTCGGAGTAGTTGCCCGAAGCCTTGATGAAGGCGATGTCTTCGGTCGGAACCCTTACCAGTTCCACTGAGGTTGAAATTTTCAGTCTTTCCATTTATCTTGTTTCAAAGGTTTGTGTCTGCGCGAATGTCAAAAACCGTGGGTGGCAAACAATTTTTGACAAACATCTGTTGTTTGGGGAATTGCAAAGATACAAAAAAGTCGTCATTTGGAAAGTATCCCGCCGTCCAACGTACAAAATACCCATGATCGTGTATGAAATGCGGGGTTTTCGTGATGGATACCCTGAAAAGAAAAAGCCAGTCACTCGGGGTGACTGGCTTTTCATGAAACTGTCAGATGAGCGTCACTTTACCGTGACGTTCAGTTTGAATGTGGCTTGTCCCACCTTCACAACATATACGCCCGCTGCTACTGCAGAAAGGTCGACCGTGTCGGTGTAGTTGTCGGTTGCCACGGTGCTTGCATAGCGCTTGCCGTCGGTGCCGCAGACCGTGATCAGTTCGCCCTGGCGGGCACCGAGCACGATAAGACGGCTGCCGTCGGTCTTGACCCTGATGCCGCTGCCGTCGGTCACGTCCTCAATGCCGGTGGCAACGACGGTGACCTTGTTGGAGAATTTCTCGCCCGTAACGGAGTAGACGGCAGACACCTGGTAGGTGAGGTACTTGTCGGCCGTCTTCTCGGTGTCCGTGTAGACCGTGTCGGTCATGGCCTGGTCGTTGAGCCGGATGCCGTTGCGGTAGACATTGTAACCGCCGAATACGTTCTTCTCCGAACCCTCGCCCTTGCTGTCGCCTGCACTTCTGAGCAGAAGTGTGCCGCGGGAAGCCTTCGGTGTGAAGGCGAGCGACTTCAGCGCGGTGTTCTGCTGAGTGCCGGGCAGGGTGTTGGAGTAGGGGCTGAGACCGATGGATATGTTCCAGTTGGCGTCAATCTCAGAACCCGAATCCTCCATTGTGCTCCAGGTCACGCCGTCAGACGAGTAGAGGTCGCCCCGTCCGCTGCGTGCAGGTCCTTGGTCGTATCCCAGCGGAGCGGTGATCTCGTTGTGCTCGATGTATACCGCCACGCGCAGATCCTTGCTCTCGTCGATCTGCAGCGGTTCGTTGAGATGGATCGTGTTGAAGGCATACTGCTTCAGTGTAGGCACATACTGCTGTCTTACCAGCGTGTTGTTCTGGTATACGAGCAGGAACAGCGCGTCTGGTATTTGGTTGATGTATACCTCCACGTCGCTGAGTGCCAGGCTGCCGTAGCCCTTGAGGTCAGAGGCAAACCAGTTGGCGCCGGCAAAGAAGGCACCGCCGTTTGACAGGCCGCCCGCCTTGTAGTTGTAGCCGTCGTGCCAGCGCAGATAGATGGGTTCGCCGAGCGCCGGGAATTGCCAGGACAGCCTATTGCCGTCAGCGGTCTGCTCCGCCTTGAGATTGGTCGGGGCAAGCGAACCGTTGTCGTAGCTGAGATCGAGCGTGACAGGGTCGGTCTTCTCGCTTTCGGCAGCCGTCTGTGTCACAAGCACAAACTGATAGTCGTACTTGCCGGGCAACAGGTTGTGGTCTACGTAGGAGATGCCGCCGACGGGATCGGCATTGATCTTCTCGCCGTTGCGGTAGATGTCGAAACCATAGAGATTGCTCTGCGGTGCAGAGGCATACAGTGCCACGTCGTCAATGTACTGCGTCGGCAGGGAAGCGCCCTTGGCGATCGCCACATATTCGGTGTTGTCGGGGAGTGCGCAGAGGATGTCCTGCCATGACTCCGATGTGGAGTAACTCTGCAGGCTGATGAAGTTCTCCCGGTCGCTGCCTCCGGTGGAATAGTACAGCGTCACCGTGCCGTTGCCGTCGTGGTCGTCGGCATTGCGCACGGCAAACCGCAGGTACTTCATGCCCTCGGCGGGGATGACGGCAAAGGTAGCGTCCGCTTCACTGGCAACCATCGACCGGCTGCCGCTGAACGCATGACTGTCAGACACGTGCCATCCCGACTCGTAGGACGCACCGCTGACGACATACGCCTCGTCGCCCACGGCCTTCATGTCGAAATCTTCAACGCTTGCCGCACCCGTGTGCATGTCGGGGTCGGCAAAGGTCAGGAGAACGTTGTAGCCGTAGGATGACTGTTCGGCCTGTACGTTGACGGGCTGCTTGGCTTCGCCCGTCTCAAAGATCACGGCGGTAGCGGCATCCGACAAGTCAGACGTGTCACCGTTGATGTAGACCGTCTGCACGGCATACTGGTAAGTGCCCGGCTGGTCCTCGGTCTCTTCATAGTAGCGGCGGGTCAGGAGCGCACTGTTGCGCTTCTCGCCGTTGCGGAATACATTGTATCCGGCCACGGTGCTCAGACCGCCCATGTCGAGCACCACAAACTCCGTCTGCTCGTTGCGGCGCTGCAGCGCCAGGAGCAGATAGGTGATGCCGTCCTTGGCTTCAAACGACGACATGCCACCGGCAGTCACCGACGCGATGTCGTCGATCTCACCGTATAGGCCCATGTCGAGCGACCCCACGCGGTCGCCGCTCGCCATGTCGTAGATGCCGATGGTGTACTTGTTGGCATCGTTGCCTTGCTCGAAGGCATAGATCTTTCCGTTGTGGTAGGCCGTGCCGGCAGCCCCTTTCAGCGTAGGTCCTGTGCCGAGCTTGCCGCCGTTCTTGGCCACATAGATGGACGACTCCCAGTCGCCTACCTCAAATCCTCCGTTGCCGTTGTCCAGCGACGGGATGTAGGCCATATGGCGCGAATACTCAGAGATGGCGATGTCCTCCACGTTCTCCATCGTCGACGGGTCGATGCGGTGGATGTTGGTGGTGTTGTCGGCGGCGTAGAGCCATGTGCCGTCGAAGGCTAGGTTGCGTATGCCGTCGATATCGGCCACCTTGTATGAACCGATGAGACGGCCGTCAAGGTCGTACTTCTCTATGCGCCCGTCCTCGTTGTAGATGGACGTGTAGATGTATTTGCCGTCGGAGGCTATCGCCATGCCCGACTTCGGCCCGCGGAACGAACGCACAAACTCGGGGCACGCACTGTCTGTCGTGACCGGACGGCGGGTAAGGTCAGCCCGGAATACCTGTGCGGTGTCGACGGTCGGATTATCCCACCGCACGGAGATGTTGCGGTTGCGTACCACAGCGGCATCGACATGGTGCGGGGCAGACTTGCTGCCGACCTCATACGACACCACCTTCGTGGCATCGCTCATGGCCGACTCTCCGCCATCGGCATATACCGACGAAACGGTATACGCATAGGTGCCCGTATCGGAGAGAACGTCATCGAACGCGGTGCCGGAGACCACGCCGTCGTTCACCTTCTGTCCGTCGCGGTACACGTTGTATCCCTTAGGCTCCACCTCCGAGATGTTGGCATTTGCGACGTTCACACGGATATTGAAGTTGCCCTCGATGCCCGATATCGAAGCCGAGTACCAGTTCTCGCCGTCGGTAGAGAGCATGTTGCCCTTGCCGTAGATTGCCTTACCGTCGTCGATGCCGAGCGGCTGCACGCCCGCATCGCTCATGAGCTGGAAACCGAAGGTGTACTTGTGGCCGGGCTCGAGCACGATATCCTCATCTACGGGGATGTCTGTCAGCGTACCGTCGTACATCAGGTCGCCCTTGTACTGCTTCTTGTATATGTTCTTTCCGTCTTTCTGTATGATCAGAGCGATATAGTTGACAGGGTTGACAATCTGTACCGATACCGAGCTGACACGCTTGCTGCGGTAGGGCACAATGTCCTCGGCCGCCCACATCGCTCCGGCGTAGAATATGCCGCCGTCGGTCAGGCCGATATCGTCGGAGTGTGTGCCGTTGGCCCACGACATCGTATCGGCCTTTGCAGCGTCGGCGAGCGGTGACGCCCAGTGCAGATGCACGTTCTTGTTGCCGTCGATAGACGAGGACAGACGCAGCGGGGCGTAGTATTGGGCGCCGTCGCTGACGAACACTTTCACGGAGTCGCTCTTGGCCGACTCTTGGTTGCCATATAGTGCCGTCACCTTATAGGTATATTCGCCGTATACGAGTTGGCGGTCGGTGAAGGTCATCTCCTTCAGCGGAGCGCCGTTCACCTTCTTGTCGTCACGGTATACGTTGTAGCCGTCGGCCGTGGCCGCGCCGTTGCCTTTCTGCCAGGTGAGCGTGGCGCACGCCGTGCCGGCCTCGCCCTTGAGCGACAAGGGCCGTGGTACGGCGGATTCGCTCGTGGTGTTGAGACTGAACCGTATGGTCTGGGCCTCCGTCTCGGGATTGGTCATCAGCAGGGCAGAGGTAGTGAGCGTGTCGCCCTTTTGGGTCTCCAGGGCATCAAATGCAGCCGTGAACTCCTGGGTGGCGCCGGGCAGAAGCGTGCCGTGCTTGGGCGACAGGCTCAGCCACTTGTCCGTCTCGCACAGCGTGTAGCGGAAGAAGAGGTTGGGCATCTGGTTCAGTGCGCCGACGAGGGTCAGTTTGCCGGGTACGATATCGGTCGATGCGAAGATGCCGCATACATAGTTGACACCCGTATTCTGGCTGCCGAGCACGTAGCCCGGAGCATCGGTCAGGGAGTGCTTCACATCGGTGAGTGCGCGCTTGGTCGTGCTGAACTGGCGTATCTGCAGTTTGTCGATCTGGTCGTCAGACTCGGCCGTCATGTCCGAAAGCCAGAGGTAGGGGCCTCCAGCCGATATGTTGTCGTAGGCAGAACCGTAGACGGACACGCTCTCGGAGTTGCTGATATTGGTGAAGCGCGACTTCACGTTGCCGTTCTTGTCGATGAATCCGATGGTGGTGAAACCGCCCACCCAGAATCCGTTGCGGTCGGGGTCGTAGCTGCAGTGGGTGATCTCCAGGTCAGGCTCGGAAGCGACGGTGATGATGCCGGCTATGCGGCGGTTGTCGAAGTCGAGCTTGAAGAGGCGGTTGGAGTGGTCGCTGCCGTAGAAGTAGCGGCCGTCGTAGGTGAGGTCGTAGAGGGCGTAGTACATCTCGGGGAGAGAAAACTGCTCGACGAACTTGCCGTTGCGGTCGTACTTCCAGAATTTGCCCAGCTCCACCGACGAGGTGGTGTAGTAGAACTCGCCGTCGAAGGCCACCGACTGCTGCAGGTCGCTCGAAGCCGAGAACGACGGCTGTATCTCCCAGCGGTGGGTGACGTCGCCTGTGCCCTTGGCCGGCCGGTCGTTCAGGTACCATACCAGATTGCCGTCGCCGGTGTTGGTGAGCGTGAAGGTCTTGGTCACTTGATCCTCGGCCGCCATGTCTGCCACGATGCTTGTGGCCGACAGAGCGGCAGACGGACGTGTGAGGCGCACGTCGAATGTCGACGAACCGCCGGTCACGTCCCACTCGCCCTTGTATATATTGTAGCCTTCCTTGGCTACCGTCACTGTGTACTTTCCCGTCTCGATACTGTCGAGATCGATGCTTCCCGTCTCGTCGGTCGTGGCCTTTATCACTGCGCCATGGTCGGCAGTGAGGGTCACGTCGCAGTCGGCGACATGACCGTCGGCATCTGACGATACCGTGAGCTTGCCCTTTGCCCAGGACGGGTTCCATATCTTCACGTCGTCGACATACCAGTAGTTGATCCATTTGGCATCGGCACCGTGGGCACGGAAGCGCACCCGGAAGAGGTCGCTGGACAGATAGTCGGAGAGGGCATACTGGAAGGTCGTCCACTCAAATCCGCCGTCCTTGTTGCTGAACGTGTGTATCTCCTTCCATGTGTCGCCGCCGTCTGACGACACCTCCACCGAGAGATAGTCGACGTTGGTCTGCTCGCTGTTGCGCAGGCGCAGCTGGAAGCGCAGGTAGGTGTTGGCCGGGTCGGCGGTGTGCAGTTCGCGGGTCATCAGCGACTCGTTGTAGTTGGTATGTGTAGACCAGCTGTAGGTGGCGGCGGGGTCTACAAGACCATACTCGTAGTAGTCGATTGACCATTTCGACTCCGTCTGCCCGTCGTGCTGGACGGCGGTCCATTTGTCTTCGTGCAGTGTCCAGTCGTCGAAAGCGTCCTCGAAGGGCAGCATTCTGATGTCAGGCACATTGACCGCCAGTTCTTCGCTCTGTGCCGACTCCGTGCCGTCTTGGCGGATAGCCGTCACAGTGTAGGTGTAGTCGCCGTAGTCGGGCACGCTGTCGGTGAAAGAGACCTCATCGACAGGGGTGGCGGTGATCTTCGCGCCGTCGCGGTAGACATTGAATCCCACTACAGGATTGTCCGTCTTTGCACGGGGCGCAACCTGGGCGGACGGGGCCACCTTGTTGGTTCCGATGAAGATATCGTCGATGAGCAGCATGAAGGCATCGTCGGACACACAGTTGATTGTGACATACTTTGCCTCCTTGGGAATCGAATATTTCAGATTGGTCCATTCAGCAGGCAGCTCCACATAGGGCGAGGTGCTGACATATGTGAAGTCGGACGGGCGTTTCCCCGTTGTGGAATAGCCTACGCGCACGCGCTCCGGATTGTAGTTGCTGCCGGTCTTGTAGGAGCGGGCCCAGAAACTGATCTGAAAATCGCTGTCGAAGTTGAGCTCCGGAGAGATGATATAGTCATTGTTCTGTGCATCGACGGCACAGAAGTCTACGAGCATTTTCTTGCCGGAGTGAGGCACGTAGTCGGGGTTCTCGTTTACGGCGGGCGATGTCTTCCACGGGTTCATGACGATGTACGCCATCTTCTGTCCCTGGTTGGTGAAGGTACATGCCTGCCATGTATAGGTGTTCTGGTTGTCGGCGTCGATGTACGACCATCCGATGCTTCCCGCCGAGTTGATCTCGAAGTCGTCGTGGCTTTCGAAATCTTCGAAGTATCCGTCGACAGGATCCGGAGATATCCATGACAGGTTCACCGCGCGGTCGTCGACCCCCGTGAGCCGCAGACCGTAAGGCACGCCGTCGTTGCCGTCTGCCTTGAGCGGAGTGTATGCTGCCCGGCTGATGCGCCCAAGCTCAGTTACACCTTGTGTGGGCTTCACTTTCTCATCATTGCCCTGGGGCTTGCGCAGGTTGTGGGTGAAGCTCCCGACCGAAGCCCCCACGATGCCGCATGTCATCGCCGCCAGCAATAATGATGTAATCTTATTTGGTTTCATATATCTATTCGTTTATGGCGTGTTCTAAAAATACCACGCATTATCTGATGATGGTTTTGGTGTGCCAGGTCTTGCCTTCGCCGCTGACGTTGACGACCACAAATCCGTGCATGCCGGATGTGGGTATGGTCATGCTTTCGGAAGTGGCCGTTCCGCGGAAGATCAGAGCGCCCGATGCGGATGTGCACGTTACCGTACAGCCGGGCTTGACGCCCTGCAGGCGCATGGTGCTTCGGCCGTAGGACAGGCTGATGCCGTCGGTGCCTGTGATGACTCCGCCGATGGCCGTCGCGTCTGCATCGTAGTAGGCCGGTACCGACTCGTCGTAGAAGAGGTTTTGCCATCCGGCTGCCACCCAGATCTTGTACTTGCCGGAGTCAAACTCCGTGTCGGTGGTCGGCTTGATGTCGATATAGTTCTGGTAGACGCCGCCGGCGGCCAGCTGTTCGTATACCTTGCCGTCATTGTAGATGAGCGTGAGGTACTTGATGCAGGCGTTGCGGCCTCCGTGCTTGAACTTGAAGCGGAGCCGTTTGTAGTTCTTTCCGGAGAGGTACGACGACAGGTCTACCTCCTGGCCTTCAGAGTCGTACTCCTTGCAGGTGGTCTTTGTGCCGACAATCTGCCAGGTCGTCCCGTCCTTGGTGCCCTCGACGGTCAGCTCGGAGCTGCCGAGCGGACCGCTGGTGGTCACCATAAACTTGCAGTCCTCGATGCCTTCGGGGAGCTCCTTGAGCGTCACGCAGCCTGAACTCTTGAACAGAATCTTGCCCGTAGAGAGCGTCACGTCGCCCGTCACCTCCTCAAAGAAGGATGTCGGGGCAAAGACCACTTCCTGGTTGACCTCGTCGGTCTCCTTGCCGAAGTACAGATAGTAGGCCGTGGCGCCGTCTACCGGAGTCCATTCGGCATGGAGATTGTTGCCGTTGCGCTCAAACTTAGTGATGGCCGGTGTCAGGAGCTTGTCGGTCACCATCACATTCCACAGCCACAGGTTGCCCTGCATCTTCTCCGAGCAGCAGCGGAAGGCGATGTAGATGTCCTGCCCGGCAAACTGGCTGATGTCTACCTCCTCCATGTGCTGCTGCGAGAAGTAGTCGGCAAAGGAGAGATGCTCATACAGGTTGAAGTCGTTGAGATTGCTCGACTTGGTCGAAACGAGCACGTCAAGGTCTTCCACGGATGTGGTCTCGGATACGCCGCGGGTGAAGAACAGCGTACCGTGCTCAGGCACGTGGATGCGGCGGCGGCAGATGAGGTAGTCGTCGGCGTTGTTCCAGTAGTTGAACGAGTAGACGATGGAGTTTGACGACTCGTCGACCACCCATGTCGTACCATCGCCGTTGTTGTCGACGATCTTCCAGCAGTCGGGCTGCCCGTTGGTCCATGATGTGAAGTCACTGTAGAAAGGATTGTTGAGGTCGACGTTGGCCGTCTCACACTCGGTAGTAAAGGGTACGGGCGAACCGTAGACCACCGTACTGTCGGCCAGTATCATATAGGAGCGTACCTTGTAGTTGGCGCCGGGCAACAGGCCGGTCACGGTGCATACGGGAGCTTCGGTATCGCTCGCAGTCACTTTCTTGGTGCCGTCGTCGGTGCCGAGCTCGGGAAGAGCGTCGGCACTGGCGAGGTTGTAGCAGAAGCCCACCTCCTTGACGCCTTCTGTCCCGCTGCTCACTTCGGCGCGGAAGGTCGCCTTTACGTCTCTGACGTCCTCGGGGACGAGGGTCTTGACGGTGTTCCACACGCTGGTGCCGCCGCTCACCTGGAAACGTATCGTGCCGTCGTCCGTGATGTTGGTGATGGGGACACCGAGCTTGTTGTTGTTCCATCCGATGGCAGCGGGTGTGGAGGTATCTGTAAACGAGGTGTTGGCCGACGTGCCCGGGTAGGTGTCGCCGCTGCGCGAGTTGCTGTCGTCTATGCCGTCGGCAGGCACAATGTACATGCAGCGGTGCTGTGCCGAGTTGTTCGGCCCGTTGACGCTCCACCATTTCTCCACCATCTCCTGCGTATAGTCGTAGTGGGTGATGAGCAGTCCGCTGGCGGGAATGTATTTGTCCCACCCTGTCTGCTGGCGGTTCTCAAGGATAAACCACTCCATGCCCGTACCCTCCGTGCGGCCGGGCTGGGCGTCGATGAAGCGCGCCTTGTTGTCGGCGATGGTCGGCAGCGTCACGTCTTCCGGGTCTTTGGCCTCAATGATGTCCTCGCCCTCGCGCATCCAGCCCATCTGCATACGCTCGAAGGCCATGAGGCACGGCGGCGTGTGGCTGTCGTTGTTGTAGCTGCCCGACGCGTAAAGACTATAGTCGCCGGGGTCTACGCCTACGCCGTTGGTATAACTGTCGGTGTCGTACATGTCTTTGAGCCCGAGCACATGTCCGAATTCGTGGGTGAACGTTCCGATGCCGTCCATCGATGGGGAGGCGGGGCTGCCCGGCATGCCGACCAGCTCGGCCGAGCAGGAGTAGTTGTTGACCTTTATGCCGTCGTATACGGGCTTGTCGGTGCCCATGTTCCAACTGTGCGGCCAGATGTCGTCGGTGTTGGCAGTGCTGGCCTCGCTGTATCCGGCGTAGATGATGTAGCAGTTGTCCATCTCGCCGTCGCCGTCATTGTCAAACTGGGCGAAGTCCAGGTCGGGATGGTCTTTGCGTGCCAGCTCCAGCGCCTCGCGTACCATGTCGCGGGGATTGGTGTCGGTGCCGGCGTCGCCCGAGTTCTGGCCGTAGTAGGCGGTAGGCTGGGAGAGGGTGTAGGGGCCGACGACCTTGAAGTTGGGGATGAACTGCCCCATGGAGTTGTCGCGGTAGTAGTCCTTCACGCTGCCCGTTCCGCCATTGACACTGTATCCCTTCTCGTTGAGCCAGCGGTCGAAGTCACTGTTGGTGTGGCGCATGACACTGTCGGTGAAGTTGACGAGTATCACAAGATACTGCGACTCTCTCACGGCGGCGTCCTTGCCGAAGACGCGGCGCGGGGCTATGATGCCTTGTGCCAGCGTCTTTGCGGGCGTCTTGCGGACGATTGTGTTGCGGCTGAGAAAATCGGCGTTCATCGTTTGCGCCGCCGTCAGTTTTGTCACCGTCAGCTTTTCGGAAGCCGTGCGCTCATTGGCATTGTGCGCCCGCTCGGTGGTGAGGATACGCTTGCCGGACTTCAGGTCGTAGTCCACATAGCAGAAATATCCGTTCTTGTCCTTTTGGAGAAGATATCCGTCAGCCGTGGTGACATAATGGTAGTTCTCGTCGCCTTGTATTCTTACGAGCAAGGTGGTTCCGTCGGGTTGCCGCATGACTATCGGGCGCGGGTATGCGCCTATCGCCCACGTGCCTTGTGCACATGCCAAGGTGACGGCGGAAGTCAGCAACATTCGTTTAAGACCTTTCATGTGTTTTTGTTTGGTTGTTTTGTTGATATTTTCCTGAACGATGGTACGTTTGCAGGCCAAATGGAAAGTCTGTGTCCTGTAAACGCAAAAAATGCAAGGGTAGGGCAGAGCGCCCCATCCTTGCATTTCTCTCGATGTATCGGTTTATTTGATGATCACTTTCTTGCCCTTTCCGTTCTGGCGCACTACATAGATGCCGCTCTTCAGGCCGTCGGTACTGTCGGCTACCTTCATGCCGTTGATGCCGTACACCTCTACGGCGCCGTCATTGACATTGATGTCGTTGATGCCGGATGCTGTGCCGTTGCTTGCAAAGGTGAAGGTGAACGCGTAGCTCACGTACGGGAACTGGAAGTAGACGGTCTGGTCCTCGTCCACGGTCTTCTTGTAGGTGGCGGTGAGCTTGTAGTTGTCGTTGGGATCGTAGTAGGTGTCATACGATACGTACTCGCTGTTGCTGCCGCTTTGGGCATCTTCCAGGCTGCTGTACAGGAACGTGCGGCTGGATACATTCGACGTAAAGGTGTTGTCGCCCTTGGTCAGATTGGCCTTGACCCATACTTCAGAGGCTACGGGTATCGTGAGTGTGTCGCCGACGTTGATGGTCAGCGGATTGTCTACAGACAGTCCCTGGGGCACGTCTTCCTCGGTGAAGGTCACCTTGACACCCTCGGCATTGCCGGTGAGCTTGAGGTGTACAAGTATGGCCTCTTCTGCCTTGAGCACTTTGGTGCCGTGGAAATAAGTCTCATAGTTGGATCCGTCGGTCTTGGTGGCCACCATACCGGTCATGTACTCGTCTTCCTTGCCGTATTCCACCTGGTTGGAGCCGTTGTATTCGGCGTCGCAGTCGATGGTGAGCTGGCAGGCCTTTGTGGCCGTGTATTTCAGCCACACGTTGCTCTGGTCTTTGCCCAGCACATACTCGGTGCCCTCGACGCTGATAGGATTGGTCTTCGCCTCACCCTTGGCAAAGTCGGTCTCAGACAGATTGAAGTATTCGTCGGCTTTGGCATTCTTCACGGTGATGAGATAGCTGGTGCCTTCTGTTGCCGCAAGTGAATAGGTGATGCCGCTGACCAGCGCTTCATACGTACCGCTCCAGGAGTCGGTGCCGCAGGGGAACTCCACAGACATGGCGGGGTCGCTGAGCTCGATGGAGAGCTTGCCGGTGCGTGTAGCCGTGTAGGTGTAGTATTTGGTGCCGTCGTCCCCGATGGTGTTCTTGCCCAAAACGGCAGTGATGGGGTTGGTGATGACGTCACCGGCCTTGAGATCCTTGTAGTCTACCGTGAAGGTGACGGGAGTGGAAGTCTCGTTGGCGGTCCATCGGATGATGTAGGTGCGGTCGTAGGTGTTGCTTACGCTGCACTCCACATAGTCGGTACCCGTCACGCCGCTCCAGGCATTGCCGGAAGGATAAACCGAAACGTTGGTGTAGGTGGCTACGGAGGAAGCCGCTTTCACGGTCAGCATCTTGTTGGTGTTTGCCGGTACGCTGACAGCATAGTAGTAGGTTCCCGTGGCGCTCTCAAGGGTATAGGTGGAGGGGAACTCGCTGATGACGATCGGGTTGCTCTCCTTCTCGCCGGCCTTGTAGTCTTCCATGGCGATGGTGAAGGTCTCGGAAGCGTCGGTGTCGTCGATCTTGTCTACTACAATATAATAGGTGCTGCCGGTGTAGGCCACCTCGGTTCTCACATTGTATGATCCCTGTTCGGAGGTGGCGAGGGCAGAATAGGCCGTCTTGCTGTTGTAGATGGCAACCGTTCCGCCGGGCAGGGCGTTGTCGCTCTTGACGGTCAGGAATCCTGTCGACTGCGGTGTGTAGGAGTAATAATACTTGCCGTAGGCGGCAGGTACGGTGTTCTCGCCGTCCTTGCCCTCGAAGGGCATGTCAGCAGATCCTGCAGTAGGATGTGCCACGCTTGCAGTGACGATCAGGGGCAAATAGATGTTGTTGAAGGTGATGAGATATTTGGTATCCTTTTCCACCCCGGCCTTCACCGTGTAGCTGCTTCCAGCATATTCGCCGGTATAGGTATTGCCGTTGATCGTCACGTTCATATAGCCGGAAGACGAGAGCACGAGCTGGCAGTCTTCCGTTGCCGTGTATGTGGCATAGGCACTGTAGCCGCTATAGGATGTGCTGAATGGGTCGCCGAGGAAGGTCTTCTCTCCCTCAACGAGTTTCGCAGGTTCGTCAGAGGTGATACCGCCACTGATGTTGTCGTTCTCTTCCAGGTTGAGCGTGAATCCTGTTTCGCCCAGCGTGGTGCAAGAGAAATAGTAGGTCGTGCCCTTTTGCATCGGATAGGCATAGGTGGGGTAGCTGACCGTGGCACCCTTCATGGTGACCATTTGGTCGGTGCCGTCGTTTGACTTCAAGATGCCCACGCTTGGTGCAGAACTGGTGAGCGGGGCTACCGTGGCAAGACAATTCTTGTCGGCAGTATATTTCCAGTAGACCGTCTGTGACTGGTCGCCCGTAACGGTGTATTTGTTTTCGCCGCTCTGGGCTTCGATGGCAGTGTCGAATGTGTTCTGGGCCACAGCCGCAGATGCCATCATGCATGCGATAGAAAGAAAGAGTATATGTTTCTTCATAATTATGTGTGTTTTTAATCCTGTGTTCCTATTGAATTGGGGCGTGTCCTAAAAATCCACGCCATATCTTATTTTGGCAGGCGTGCATCAAAGGCAATTTTTAGTACCTGCCTTAAGCTGTCTCTGAAAATATAATGTTGTTTGCCTGCAAAATTAATATTATTTATTAAAATTCGTGTTGTATTTTGTGAAAAATAGCGGGATGGCTTTGTTTTTGATAGTTAGTGCGTGTGTTTTTGCGATTATTTGATATGGATCCGTAGTTTCTTTCTCATCGTATCCTTTCTCTTGTCTGTCAATCTTCTCCGCCGGCCAGACGGCCCTGATACATTCCGTTGCGTTCCATATATTGGATGAGCCGGTGGGTGAACTCGTAGTTTTTCAGTCCCCAACGCGGAGCTACCAGCAGGTCGGCGGGCGACTGGCTGACAAACCGTTCGAGCACAAGGTCGCTGCGGAGATGCTCGATATACCGGGCGATGACCTCCATATATTCGTCTGCCGTGTAGAGATGGAAGGGCGACCGGGCGTAGTCGGCGGCCATACGCGTGCCCCGGATGATCTGCAGCTGGTGTATCTTGAGGATGTCGAGCGGCAGCGACGACATCACTCCGGCCTGGCGTATGCTCTCGGCGGCATCTTCGCCCGGCAGACCGATGATGATGTGTCCGCCGGTGAAGAGGCCGCGGCGGTGGGTCCGCTCCACTGCATCGCGGCAGCAGGCGAAGTCGTGGCCGCGGTTGATGCGCAGCAGGGTGGCGTCGTTGGCGGTCTCGATGCCGTACTCCACGAGCACGAAGCAGCGTGCAGACAACGTCTGGAGATAGTCGAGCAGACTGTCGTCCACGCAGTCGGGACGGGTGCCGATGACGAGGCCCACTACGCCTTCTACGGCGAGCGCTTCCTCATAGAGGGCGCGCAGACGGTCGGTGGCGGCGTAGGTGTTGGTGAAAGCCTGGAAATAGGCGAGAAACTTCATGTCGGGGTATTTGCGGGCAAAGAAGCGCTTGCCCTCCTCGAGCTGCTCGGTGACGGACAGTCGGGTGTCGCAGTAGGACGGATTGAACGTGCGGTTGTCGCAATAGGTGCATCCCCCGAAGGAGATGCGGCCGTCGCGGTTGGGACAGGAGAAGCCTGCATCGACGGCGATCTTCTGCACCTTGAAGGAAAACTGTTGGCGCAGCCAACTGCCAAAGTCGCGGTATAATGGTCTTGACACGGTACGGGTGGAATATGGGAAGGATTGGGATAAAATATGGCGGCAAATTATTTTATTGTCACTAAATATACTTAAATTGTAGTGCAAAGTTACGGAAAAAACCTATCTTTGCATAAGTTTATCGTTAGGAAATACAGAAATGAAAACTCTATTCTTGATTTGCGCAGCATTTTTTATGGCGACAACACATATGACGGCGACGGAGCGACTGACCGTCAAGGCCGTCACCGACGGCCGGTTTGCGGCCAAGACCGTGCAGGGCATCAATCCCATCGCGGGTACAGACACCTATGCCAGCATCTCGGCAGACGGGAAACAGATCGTGAAATATTCCTTCAAGACGGGCAAGGCCGTTGAAGTGCTCTTTGATGTCGACCGTACCATGGGCGAAAAGATCGATGCCTTCGACGGTTATGAGATGTCTCCCGACGGCACCCACATGCTCATACAGACCAAGACGGAGCGCATCTACCGCCGTTCCTTCCGGGCCGTGTACTATATCTATACCATCTCCAGTCGCAAGCTGGAGCGCCTCTCCGACGGCGGCCCGCAGCAGGTGCCTACCTGGTCGCCCGACGGACGGCAGGTGGCCTTCGTGCGCGACAACAATATCTATCTGGTGAAGCTGCTCTACGACAATGCCGAGTGTACGGTGACGACCGACGGCAAGTTCAATGAGATCATCAACGGCGTACCCGACTGGGTCAACGAGGAGGAGTTCGGCTTCTCCCGCGCCCTCACCTTCAATGCCGACGGTACCATGCTCTGCTGGATACGCTACGACGAGTCGAAGGTGAAGACCTACTCGCTGCAGCTCTTCCGCGGCGCGAAGCCCGAGCGCGACGAGTATGCCGACTACCCCGGAACGTACTCCTACAAATATCCGAAGGCCGGACAGGACAACTCGTCGGTGACGGCATGGAGCTACGAGATACAGACCCACAAGGTGCGCCAGCTGCAGGTGCCCCTCGATGCCGACGGCTACATGCCCCGCATCAAGGCCACGGCCGATGCCGATAAGGTCGTCGTCTACACGATGAACCGCCATCAGGATGTGCTCTGCCTGTATGCCGCCAACCCCCGCAGCACCGTGTCGCAGCTGCTGGTCAAGGAGAGCGTGCCCAAGTATGTCAAGGAGGAGACCGTAGAGAACCTCAAGCTCGGCCACAACTCCATCCTTCTGCCCAGCGACCGCGACGGATACACCAAGCTCTATCTCTACAACATGAACGGCCAGCTCACCCGCACCGTAGGGCATGACGGCCACGACATCACCGCCGTATACGGCTTCAACGAGGCTACGGGCGACATCTTCTACCAGGCTGCTGCACTCAATGCCCACGACCGCCAGGTGTACGTGTCGCACAAGAACGGCAAGACCGAGCGGCTCACCGACCGCGAAGGTTGGAACTCGGCGGTCTTCTCCGGCGACTACCAGTACTTTGTCAACACCTGGAGCGACTACAATACCCCCTATGTCTATACCGTGCGCAACAGTGCCGGCCGCACCCTCTCTACCCTTGAGGACAATGCCGAACTCAAACAGACGGTGGCCGAGTACGGATTTACGCCGAAGGAGACCTTCTCGTTTACCACCTCCGAAGGTGTGCAGCTCGACGGATGGATGGTACGTCCGGCCAACTTCGACGCCGCGAAGAAATATCCCGTCATCATGTACCAGTACAGCGGACCCGGCAGCCAGCAGGTCATCAACTCGTGGAATGCGGGTTCGATGGGACAGGGCGGCGCTTTCGACCAGTACCTCGCCCAGCAGGGTTTTGTCATAGTCTGTGTGGACGGACGCGGAACGGGCGGACGCGGGTCCGACTTTGAGAAGTGTACCTACCTCACCTTGGGCGACAAGGAGTCGAAAGACCAGGTCGAGGCAGCACAATATCTTGCCACACTGCCCTATGTAGACAAAGACCGTATCGGCATCTGGGGCTGGAGCTACGGCGGATTCAATACGCTGATGAGCATGAGCGAGGGCCGGGGCGTGTTCAAGGCTGGCGTGGCCGTGGCACCTCCCACCAACTGGAAGTACTACGACACGGTATACACCGAGCGCTATATGCGCACGCCGAAGGAAAACCCTGACGGCTACGACATCAATCCCATACAGCGGGCCGCCCGTCTGCACGGCGCACTGCTCATCTGCCACGGTATGGCCGACGACAATGTGCATCCGCAGAACACCTTCGAATATGCCGAGGCACTGGTGCAGGCCGACAAGGATTTCCGCGAACTCTACTACACCAACCGCAACCACAGTATCTACGGCGGCAACACGCGCAACCACTTGTTGCGCCAGATTGCCAACTTCTTCATCGCCGAACTGAAGTGATGCCGGCCGGCCATTGCCGGACAGCTTTCCATTTTAGGAATTTTCCATTTGCTACAAGGCCCTTGTACCGTCCGTACAAGGGCCTTGTAGTGTCAGTACAAAGGCTTTGTAGTGTCGGTACAAGGCCTTTGTAACCTGAGTTCGGGATAAGAAAAGTGGTTTAAAAAGTTGGTAATCTCGATAATTT
>CAVHOL010000058.1:0-18107 GCA_963637655.1 bacterium
TAGAATGCCTGCCTGTCACGCAGGAGGTCACGGGTTCGAGTCCCGTACGCACCGCAACCATATTTTTTTGTTTAGGGCGAAGTTTCAGAGTTTTTTGCTTTGGAACTTTTTTTATGCCCAAAACTTTTATGCCTAAAAACGGTGATGCCAAGAAGCACGTCGCACTTCTTGGCATCACCGTTGTCATTTTATGGGGTCCGCTATATGTGCTTTGACGGTTCTCAGATGAAGATGTATTTCAGTACAAACAGGACAGCGAGGATGCACAGTGTGGGGTTGAGCTTCTTGAAGTGTCCGCAAAAGGCGTTGATGGCCACATAACTGATGACGCCGCAAAGGATGCCGTCGGAGATGCTGTAGGCCAGAGGCATCATGATGATGGTGATGAAGGCGGGTATCGCTTCGCAGTAGTTCTCCAGGTCGATATCCTTGACCGGACTGAGCATGTACAGACCGACGATGACCAGTACGGGCGTGGTGGCTGCTGCAGGAATGGCCAGGAAGATGGGGGCGAAGAACATGGCGATGAGGAAGCAGGCGGCGGTCGTGGCGGCGGTCAGTCCGGTGCGTCCGCCCTGTGCCACTCCGGAGGCGCTTTCCACATAGGTGGTCGTGGTGCTTGTGCCGAACATGGCGCCGGCTACGGTAGCTACGGCATCGGCCATGAAGGCACGGTTGAGTCCGGGTATGGTGCCGTCCTTACGCAGCATGCCCGCCTTGGTGCATACGCCGACAAGGGTGCCGATGGTGTCGAACATGTCGACAAAGAGGAAGGTGAAGACGATGACCAGCATGTCGAGCGTGAAGATGTTGTGCCACTCAAACTGGCAGAAGATGGGGGCGATGCTCGGCGGGGTGTCTATCACGCCCGTCAGTTTGGTCTGGCCGAAGGGAATGCCGATGAGCGCTGTGATGAGGATGCCCAAGAGCAGGTTGCCCGGCACTTTCTTGACGACGAGCACGCCTGTGATGATGATGCCGATGGTGCCGAGCAGGGCAGTGCCCTCGCTCAGATTGCCGATGCTCACGAGCGTGGCGCTGTTGGCTACGATGATGCCGGCGTTCTTCAGTCCGATGAAGGCGATGAACAGTCCGATGCCGGCCCCGATGGCCCGCTTGAGCGATACGGGTATGGCGTCGACGATGAGCGTGCGTATCTTGCTGACGGTGAGCAGTATGAAGATGATGCCCTCGATGAGGATGGCTGTCAGGGCAAACTGCCAGGAGTAGCCCATCGTCATGCAGACCGTGAAGACAAAGAAGGCGTTGAGTCCCATGCCGGGAGCCAGTCCGAAGGGTTTCTTGGCGTAGACGGCCATGATGAGCGTGCCCACAATGGCGGAAAGGGCCGTGGCGGTGAAGACGGCGTTGGTGTCCATGCCTTGTCCGGCAAGATTGGCAAAGACAGAAGGGTTGACGGCGAGAATGTACGCCATGGTGAGGAAGGTGGTGATGCCGGCGGCCACCTCCGTCTTGAGCCGGTTTTGTGTCGGGTCGAAACCGAACAGTGTTTTCAGCAGATTTTTCATTTCTTTTCCTTTATGTATTTTTTGAGGCTGAATTTCAGCGAAGCATTTGGATGTTTTATAGGTCGGAAGTGCCAGAGAGGGAATGGCTAAAAGATCCATTTCGCACCGAGACAGGGACGGCACTTGAAGCCGCCTGTCGAACCGAAATTGTTGCTCAGCTCGATCTCCGTACCCAAGTTGAGGTTGTCGCAGCCGAAATGCCGTCCGACGTTGTACCACAACTGCGGTTCGGTGGTGAAGACGGTCTTCTTCATGTCGCACGAACCGTCCTCACGGTAGTCTACGGCGTGGTCTTCCCACCAGAAATCGGCAAATCCGTCGAAGGTGAGACCCTTGATGCCGAAGATGTCCTTGCACGTCCATACGGCAGTCAGCTGCAGGGGTATCTCGCTGTCGTGTCGGCGTATGGTCTTGTAGAGCACCTTGAGGTTGAGCGTGTTGCGGTAGGTCTTGTCGTGCATGAAGTAGTCTACGCCGAAGAGCCATGCGCTGTTGATGGGGTAACTGCGGGTGATGCCGCCGTCGTATTCCACTTGCAGGCTCCATGCCTTCATCGGGGTGTTCTGCCAGAAATTGAGGCAGCGCGCTATCTCGAAGTAACTGCCGCCGGGCGCAAGGTTGGGCCCTTCGACGTGCTGGTTGTAGTTGAAGTCGTGGTCGACAAAGAAGTAGGTGTTGCCCCATTTGTCGGCTTTGAACATCTCAAGGGTGAGGGTGACAAACTTTCGGTCGCTGCCGAAGTCGTAGAACAGTTGGGCATTGGTCTGGCCCTTCACTGACAGAACGCTTGTCAGCAGGGACAGAACCAGCAGGGCCTTGGCGGCCAGGTGACTTGTGTGCATACTTAGGTTAAGGTGGGTTAGGAAGTGTAGCATAAAAATGCCGTTATGCAAAAATACTTTAATTTTATGGATTCTCTATCCTGTTAAGTGTTAATAAACCGCAATGTTTTGCCGCTTTATCCACTTCGGATTCGTACAAGGGCCTAGTAGCGACAGTACAAAGGCCTTGTAGTGACAGTACAAAGGCCTTGTAGCGGCCGTACAAAGGCTTTGTAGCAACCGTACAAGGGCCTTGTAGAAATTGCACACGGACTATCCCGCTGCATGTCGGGTAGGAAGGCGGATAAATTCTGCATGGTTTTGTTTTGGTGGTGTATACGTTTTGCAGTACCTTTGCACAACAGGGAAAAACAATATCTGAAATATATGAAGAAAATGGTTCTTGACCTCCGTGTCGCCGGCACGGAGAGGCTGACGGAAAAGCACGTGCTTCTCCGTCTGACCTGCGACCGGCCCTTGCCCGAGATGCTTCCGGGACAGTTTGTGGAGGTGCGTGTGGACGGGTCGCCGTCCACCTTTCTGCGTCGTCCGATATCCATCAACAATGTAGACCGCGACCGCAACGAACTGTGGCTGCTCGTGGCCATGGTGGGCGACGGCACACACCGGCTGGGCGAGTTGGGCGTAGGCGACACGGTGAACTGTGTGCTGCCGCTGGGCAACGGGTTTACCATGCCTGGGTCAGCCGCCGAGCGACTGCTGCTTGTCGGCGGCGGTGTGGGCGTGGCGCCGCTTTACTATTTCGGCCGTCAGATCAAGGCAATGGGCGGCGAGCCCACCTTCCTTTTGGGCGCGCGTACCAAGGCCGACCTGCTCGAGCTGGATGCTTTCCGCAGCGTAGGCCGCGTGTTTGTCACCACCGAGGACGGCAGCGAGGGCGAGCGCGGTTTTGTTACCAATCACTCGGTGCTTGCAGCAGAACATTTCGACCGCATATCCACCTGCGGTCCGAAGCTGATGATGATGGCTGTGGCCAAGTATGCCTACAAGAACGGCATCGACTGCGAGGCTTCGCTCGAGAATATGATGGCGTGCGGACTGGGTGCCTGTCTCTGCTGTGTAGAGAAGACTGTCAATGGCAACCTGTGCGTGTGCAAGGAAGGACCGGTATTTAATATCAAGAAACTACTATGGCAGATTTAAGTGTGAGATTGGGCCGCCTGCGCCTCAAGAATCCCGTGATGACTGCATCGGGAACGTTCGGCTACGGACTGGAGTTCGCCGACTTTATACCGCTCGAGAATATCGGCGGCATCATCGTCAAGGGCACGACACTGCATCCCCGCGAGGGCAACGACTATCCGCGTATGGCGGAGACGGCCTCCGGCATGCTCAACTGTGTGGGCCTGCAGAACAAGGGTGTCGACTATTTCTGCAAGAACATCTACCCGCAGATCAAGGACATCGACACCAATATGATTGTCAACGTGAGCGGATCGTCGCCCGACGACTATGCCGAGTGCGCGGCCCGTATCGATGCGCTCGACCGTATACCGGCCATCGAACTGAACATCTCCTGCCCCAATGTCAAGCAGGGCGGCATGGCTTTCGGAACGACCTGTGAGGGCGCTGCCAGCGTGGTGCGTGCCGTGCGTGCCCGCTACCACAAGACGCTCATCGTGAAACTCTCGCCCAATGTCACCGACATCGCCGAGATCGCCAAGGCTTGTGAGGCTGAGGGCGCCGACTCCGTGTCGCTCATCAATACGCTCATGGGCATGGCCGTCGATGTAGAGAAGCGCCGTCCGGTGCTCAGCATCTCTACCGGCGGACTCAGCGGTCCGGCCGTGAAGCCTGTGGCACTGCGCATGGTATGGCAGGTGGCCAAGGCCGTGAAAATACCCGTTGTGGGCCTGGGCGGTATCTGTACGGCACAGGATGCTGTCGAATTTCTCATGGCCGGCGCTACGGCCATCGAGATCGGTACGGCCAATTTCCTCGACCCGGCCGTCACGGTCAAGGTGCGCGACGGCATCAACGACTGGCTCGACCGTCACGGTTGTGCTTCGGTCAGCGAGATCATCGGTGCCTTGGAAGATTAGCCATCGGTAACCCAGCAACGGCAATAACAAAAAACGCGCCGGCAGATATTCCGTCTGCCGGCGCGTTGCGTTTGTATGGTGTCTCTCTTATTCCTCGGTTTCGGCCTCGGTCTCAGCCTGACGGTAGTAGGCGAGGTCTTCGGCGTTGAGGTTCTTGACAAATGCGTAGTGGCCGAGCACTTCCTCTTCGGCGTGGCGTACATATACGTTGGCACTCTTGGCGAAGAGTTCGGGAGCCTTCGAGGCGTCGGCGGTGATGAGCAGCGACATGATGATGTCGGCGGTCATCTCGTAGAGACGGCGGGCTACAAAGTCCTGCTTCTCCTGGTTGCCTTCCTCCTTGACGGCATTGACGGTCTCCTCGTATTTCTCCACGAGGGCGGCAATGCGTGTGCGGAGCTGCTTCATCTCCTCGGATACCTCGCCTTCGAGCATCTCCTTGATCATGCCGAGATAGGTGCCGTTGGTGATGTAGCGTATGGCGGCCACTACCTGGAGCTGGGTCGTACCCTCGTAGATGGAGAAGATACGGGCGTCGCGGTAGAGGCGCTGGCTCTTGTACTCCATGATGAAGCCCGAACCGCCGTGTATCTGTATGGCGTCGTAGGCGTTCTGGTTGGCGTACTCGGAGTTCATACCCTTGGCCAGGGGTGTGAAGGCGTCGGCCAGCTTGCTGTATTTCTTCAGTTCCTGGCGCTCCTCGGCGGTCAGCTTGCGCTCGCGCGAGATGTCCTCGAGGGCTTTGTAGATGTCTACGTAGCGTGCGGTCTGGTAGAGTATGCTGCGGCCGGCGTCGAGCTTGGCCTTCATGCGGGAGAGCATGTCGAAGACGGCGGGGAACTTGACGATGGCGGTGTCAAACTGCTTGCGCTCCTTGGCGTAGGCCAGACCCTCGTTGTAGGCGGCCTGGCTGACGCCGACAGACTGGGCTGCGATGCCCAGACGGGCACCGTTCATGAGGGCCATGACGTACTTGATGAGGCCCAGACGGGTGCTTCCGCACAGTTCGGCTTTGGCATTCTTGTATACCAGCTCGCAGGTGGGCGATCCGTGTATACCGAGCTTGTTCTCGATATGGCGTACGGTCACGCCGCCCTCGTTCTTGTCGTAGATGAACATGGAGAGGCCGCGGCCGTCGTGTGTGCCTTCTTCGGAGCGGGCCAGCACGAGGTGGATGTCGGAGTCGCCGTTGGTGATGAAGCGCTTCACGCCGTTGAGGTACCAGCATCCGTCCTCCTCGCTGTAGGTGGCCTTGAGCATGACGCGCTGCAGGTCTGATCCGGCGTCAGGCTCGGTAAGGTCCATACTCATGGTCTCTCCGGCGCATACGCGGGGGATGTACTTCTTGCGCTGCTCTTCGCTGCCGAACTCATAGAGGGTCTCGATGCAGTCCTGCAGGCTCCAGATGTTCTGGAAGCCGGCATCGGCGCACGATACAATCTCCGAAGCCATGGAGTAGGGGGTGATAGGCATGTTCAGTCCGCCGTATCGGCGCGGCATGGAGATGCCCCAAAGGCCGGCCTTGCGGGTAGCCTCAAGGTTGTCGTAGGTCTTGGAGGCGTAGTGCATGCGTCCGTCGACGAGGTGCGGGCCTTCGAGGTCTACGGCCTCGGAGTTGGGCTCGATGACGTTGGCGGCGAGGTCGCCCGTGATGTCGAGCACGCGCTTGTAGTTTTCGATGGCGTCCTCAAAGTCGACGGGTGCGTCCTTGTACTGGTCCTTGTCTGCGAAGTTGCGCTCCTTGAGTTCAACGATTCTCTGCATCTCCGGGTGACTCAGATAGAAGTCATACTCGGGGTGGTCTGTATAGTAATTTGCCATTTCTTTACTTACTGTTCTGCTTGTAATACTTGATGAGTTTCGGTACGACTTCCTCCACGGTGCCTACGATGACGTAGTCGGCGATCTTGTTGATGGGAGCCTCGGGGTCGTTGTTGACCGAGATGATGATGCCGGAGTCCTGCATGCCGGCGATGTGCTGTATCTGTCCGGAGATACCGCAGGCGATGTACACCTTCGGGTGTACGGTGACGCCGGTCTGTCCGATCTGGCGGTCGTGGTCTACCCAGCCTGCATCGACTGCTGCGCGGCTTGCGCCGACCTCACCGTGGAGCTCTTTGGCGAGCTGGAAGAGCAGGTCGAAGCCTTCCTTGCTGCCTACGCCGTAGCCTCCGGCCACCACGATGGGTGCGCCCTTGAGGTTGTGCTTGGCGGCTTCTACGTGGCGGTCGATGACCTTGACGACGTAGTCGGTCGTGGGTACATACTTGGCCACGTCCATGTAGACTACCTCGTGCTTGGCCTCACCCTCGTAGACGGCCTTCTGCATCACGCCGCTGCGCACGGTGGCCATCTGCGGACGGTGCTCGGGATTGACGATGGTGGCGACGATGTTGCCGCCGAATGCGGGACGTATTTGGTAGAGCAGGTTGTCGTAGTGCTTGCCGGTCTTCTTGTCGTCGTAGTCGCCGATCTCCAGCTGGGTGCAGTCAGCGGTCAGACCGCTGGTCAGCGATGACGATACGCGGGGGCCGAGGTCGCGTCCGATGACGGTGGCGCCCATCAGACATACCTGCGGCTGTTCTTCCTTGAACAGGTTGACGAGGATGTCGGTGTGGGGGGCTGAGGTGTAGGGGAAGAGACCTTCGCCGTCGAAGACAAACAGTTTGTCGACGCCGTAGGGCAGTATCTGGTCTTCTATCTTGCCCTTGATGTCAGTACCTGCGACGATGGCGTGGAGTTCGACGCCCAGTTCGTTGGCCAGCTTGCGGCCCTTGGTCAGCAGTTCTTGCGACACTTCCTGTACCTTGGTGCCTTCTATTTCTACATAAACAAAAACGTTGTTCATCTCCTTATCCAATAATCTTTTCGTCCAACAATTCTTTTATCAGTCCTTCGACATAGCTGTCGCTTCCGGTGAGTGTCTTGCTCTCCTTGGCCTGAAAGACGATGTTCTTCACGGCCTTCACCTTGGTGGGTGATCCGGAGAGTCCGCACTGTGCGGGGTCGCCGTCGACATCGGCCACTGACCACTGGTTGAGTGTCAGGTAGGGACGCTCCTCGTAGAGGTAGTTGTACTTGTCGTCGGCCTTGCGCTCCATGGGGGCGGTAGCGTGCTTGTAGGTCATCGTCAGTTTGGCGTTGCAGGGGCGGCAGGGGTCGGCGCTGCCTGTCACGGTCACGAGCAGGGGCAGCGGGGCCTCGACTGTCTCCACACCGCCGTCGATATGGCGGCGTATGGTCAGCTTGCCTTCCTCGCACTTGAGGATTTCCTCGGCGTAGGTCACCTGCGAGAGTCCCAGCTTCTGGGCTACCTGCGGTCCTACCTGTGCGGTGTCGCCGTCGATGGCCTGGCGGCCGCCGATGACGATGTCTACGTCACCGATCTTCTTGATGGCGGTGGCGAGGGCATATGATGTGGCCAGTGTGTCGGCTCCGGCGAAGAGGCGGTCGGTCAGCAACCATCCGGTGTCGGCTCCTCTGTACAGTCCCTGGCGTATCACTTCGGCTGCGCGGGGAGGGCCCATGGTGAGGATGCCTACGGTAGATCCGGGATTTTGCTCTTTCAGGCGGAGTGCCTGTTCGAGCGCGTTTAGGTCTTCAGGATTGAAGATTGCAGGAAGGGCAGCCCGGTTGACAGTGCCTTCGGCCGTCATGGCATCCTTTCCCACGTTTCTTGTGTCGGGTACTTGCTTGGCAAGTACTACAATTTTCAAACTCATAAGAATATTTAATTATATGTATATGTTCTTCTTGCAAAAGTAATAAACTTTTGATGCACAGCCAAATTTGCCTATCGAAAAAAGCCAAAAGCCCCGCCGCTGTGCACAATGCGGCGCTTTTGTGCGTGTGTTTCTGTACAGGCGTGTTCTGAAAATTCCACGCATTATTAAATTCTATTTTGACGGGTATGCTCTTTGTGTTTTTTTTAGAACCCGCCTGCAATTGTAAGTCGGCGCTCACTGCGAGGAGAGCAGCCGCTCGAGTGCCGGGATGCGGATGGTGCCGCGACTGAAGGTGAGCAGTCCGTCGCGCTGCAGGGCATTGAGCGCATCGGAGGCGGCTTGACGGCCTACGTTCACTTCCTCTGCCAGGCGCGTGATCTTGATGTGTACGGTCTTGGGGCCTGCGGGACGTGAGCACCGTGAAGCGAAGAATCGGACAATGCGCTGCCTGGTGTCGCCCGGCACGTGCCACAGTGTGCGCGAGAGGCGTTGCGACTGGGTGGAGAGAATGTTGAGCAGATTGAGGCGGAAGATGACGTAGGCGTCTGACAGTCGCAGCACTTCCTGCTTGTCGAGGGTCATAAACTGGCAGGGCGTGAGCGTAGTGAACGTCTGGGTGTAGCGCTGCACAAGTCCGAACAGGCATTCCGGCTGCAGCACTCCGGGACTTTCCATCTGTTCCACGACACTGTACCCGTGGTCGTCGGCGGATGTCTGTACGCTCATCTCGCCCTGGAGAAGAAAGCATAGAGCGCGGCACGGGTCGCCCTCACGTCTGTAGGGCTTGTTGGCGGGCGACTTGTGGAAACCGAACTTGGTCTTTCCTACGATGTCGTCGATGTCGCTTCCGCTGAGTCCCTGGAAGAGGGGCAGTCCGAGCAGTCTGTCGTAGAGGCGTTCTTCTCGCATGGGTGATGGTGGTGTGGGGCGGGTGTGGTCTGAAAAAAACGGTATCGTTTTTAGTTCCCGTCGATGATCTTGCCCTTCATCGAGGGCGAGCACCATACCTTGAGCTGTCCGGCCTCGTCGGTGTAGATGAAGTAGGCCATCAGTTCGGGATGTTTGGCGAGCACTTCCTTGGCGCGTTCCATGCCCATCACCATGAATGATGTGGCGAAGGCATCGGCCTTGGCGCATTGCTTGGCCAACACCGTGGCCGAGAGCAGACTGTGCTGCACGGGTTGTCCGGTGGCGGGGTCTATCGTGTGGGCGTACTTCTTGCCGTTTCTGTAGTAGAACTTGCGGTAGTTGCCGCTGGTGGCCATGGCCATGTCGGTGACGTTGAGCACGGCCTGCAGCTCGCCGTTCGTGCTGAGCGAGTCGTCGGTAGGCTTGGTCACGCCGATGCGCCAGGGCAGCCTTTTCTTGCTGATGCCTTTGGTGACCACCTCGCCGCCGATCTCGACCATGTAGTTGCTGATGCCTTTCGACTCCAGGAAGCGGGCCACGACATCGCTGCCGTATCCCTTGGCGATGGCGCTGCAGTCGAGCATGGTGCGGGCGTCTTTCTTGACGATGGTGCGTCCTTGCAGACTCACACCCTTGTAGCCCACGAATGCACGGATGCTGTCGACGGCGTGTGCGGTGGGCGGGTTGCCGGTCTTGAAGCCGAAGCCCCACAGGTTGACAAGCGGTGCGACCGTGATGTCGAAGGCGCCTCCGGTCTCGCTGGAGATGTCTTCAGCCAGGCGGAATACTTCGGTGAACATGTCGTTGACTTCCACCTTCTCGTTGCGGTTGACCTTGGAGATGATGGAGCTTTGGTTGAACATCGAGAGGACGGCGTCTACCTTGTTGAGCTCGGCTACGATCTCGTCGTTGAGGTCGTGGTCGTATTGGTAGTCGATATTGTATATTGTGCCGAAGATGGCGCCTGTGTCGTGCTGGTAGGGAGCGTTGTGCTGCTGCATGATGATGAGCACCGATCCGACGATCAGTGCGCAGAGAAACGGGATCTGGAAGAAGAACCTTTTCTTTCGTTTATTGTCCATGGCGTTGTGGATTATGGGCGGTGTTGTCGGTTACCGCCGTATGAATTGTTGAATTTCGGGTGGTTTTCCGTCGTGCGGCGTATCTGTGGCGGGGCACTTCGGCCGCCGTCTATATTTCGAAGATGATGTTGAAGGTGCCGCCGAGCCGCGAACTGCCCTGCTTGCCGTAGCCCGGCACGTACCAGGTGTTGCCGAGCGTGCCGTCGTTGTGGACGAGACGGCGGCGGTATCTGACGCTCCAGCCCAGACGGAGCGGACCGAAGATTTTGGCGTCGACGCCGAAGACACATTCTGCCCAGTGGTAACTGCACTTCACGCCTTTGGCCGAATATGCCACGTCGTCGCCCCACACGGGGTCTTTGATGCCCGTTCCCTCGACGTCAAACTTGTACGACGTGAAGGCATAGCGCAGTCCGGCATATACGCGGTAGGCGTCGTGCTTGTTGCGCATGAGGTTGAAGTCGATTCCGACCTTGCCGTACGGTGCGCTTGTCTTGTAGGTGAGCTTGGTGGAGATGTCGCTTGCGTCGGCCTTTCCCCATCCCAGTTCGATGACGGGGAAATACTTGTCGCGAAGATTGATGCGCAAGGCCCCCTCGTACTGTCCGTAGTCGCTGAAGGCCAGTTGGGCGGCGCCTACGGCGTCTACCGACACGGCCACGCCGCGGAAGAAGGCTACCGTGTCTTTCTCCGTGGCGACGCTCCTGGCCCTCGCCGGCTGCTGTGCGGCGGCAAAGGCGGAGCAGAGCACGAACAGACTAATGACGGTCAGTCTTGAAATAGATGAGGAAATGGGCTTTGGCGTCATTGTAGGTCACGTGGTTGTTGGTTATCTGTATGGAGTCGATGGCGTTGTGGGTGCAGCTGATGCCGGTCACGGTGTGGAACACGGTCGGCGCACAGTCTACGGCGTCGAAGTGCGGCTCGTCCTTCTTCTGTATGCGGACGGTGTCGCAGAGCTGTCTTTCCGCTTCGCCTTCAGTAGCCTGGAGGGTAAGCGCAAAGAAGAACACGTCTTCCGTGCGCGAGTAGCTCATCGGCAGGGTGATGCTGTCGACGGCCGTTGCCTTGTTGACCAGCACGCTATCGTCGCCCTCGGCCTGCGAGCGCAGTGTCGTCACCGTGAGCGTGTCGCCTCCCAGGGCCGCATCGCCGTCGGCCCACTTGTAGGTGGCGGCCACGCGGTTGTTGAGCGGACAGTCTATCGACGAGCAGCCCGCGATGATTATGGCCACGGCTATGAGGAGCGGTGCGGCGAGGGCGTGTCTTACTTTTTGAACGTATCGTCGCATCTCAGCGTGTTTTCTATTTGGTAGTCGTTGCGACCCTGCGAGGAGCGGCTCACGAGGTCGCCGATAAATCCGGCCAGGAACAGTTGGGTGCCGATCATCATCATGGTCAGTGCGATGTAGAAGTAGGGCGAGTCGGTGATGAGACGCTGGGGAATGTCGTGGGCAAGGCTCCACAACTTGTCGGCGCCGAGCAGTACAACGGCCACAAATCCGATGAGGAACATGATGCTGCCCAGAAATCCGAAGACGTGCATCGGCTTCTTGCCGAAATTGCTCAGGAACCAGAGTGTGATGAGGTCGAGGTAGCCGTTGAAGAAGCGGTTGAGACCGAACTTCGACTTGCCGTACTTGCGGGCCTGGTGGTGTACCACTTTCTCCCCGATCTTGTCAAATCCGGCGTTCTTGGCCAGGTAGGGGATGTAGCGGTGCATCTCGCCGTACACCTCGATATTCTTGACCACGTCGCGACGGTAGGCTTTCAGACCGCAGTTGAAGTCGTGCAGATTGTGTATGCCGCTGATCTTCCGGGCGGTGGCGTTGAACAGTTTGGTGGGGATGGTCTTCGACAGGGGGTCGTACCGCTTCTGCTTGTAGCCGGAGACGAGGTCGTAGCCCTCCCCGGTGATCATCTTGTAGAGTGCGGGTATCTCATCGGGCGAGTCCTGCAGGTCGGCGTCCATGGTGATGACCACGTCGCCTTTGGCTTCCTTGAAACCGCAGTACAGGGCCGGGCTTTTGCCGTAGTTGCGGCGGAACTTGATGCCCTTGACGTGCTCCGACTGTGCGGAGAGTTTTTCTATTACGTCCCAAGAGCGGTCGGTCGAACCGTCGTTGACGAATATCACCTCGTAGGTGTATCCGTTGGCGTTCATCACGCGCTCTATCCATGCGTACAGTTCGGGGAGCGACTCTTCCTCGTTGTACAGGGGTACTACGACTGATATATCCATAGTGTATTTGTTTTGTCGTTTTTCTTGTATTCTTTGCTTGTGGACTATTTTGGGCGGGTGCCCTTAGTGTCTGTTCCGTCCGGGTGTCTATTGGTCTTGGCTGTTGCTGCGGCCGATGGGCGCACCGTGGTTCCTTCTTGCGCAGAAGGCTGCTATCGGAAGACTGGCTACGGCTCCGATGCAGATGTTCTGCACCATGAAGGTGAACGCCCATTGTATCGGTGTGGAAGTGGAGATGAGGTTGAGGCTCTCCGCCAGTTCCTTTTTGGAGATTCCGCTGTTCTCGTAGAGCGGCATCATGGCGTTGATGGAGTCGGTGAGCATGGCGCAGAACGTGCCGTGGTCGAGAAAACGGAAATAGACGTACTGTGCGATGGCGAAAATGACCGCCGCATAGAAGAAGGTGTAGGCGGAGTAGACGTAGCCTCTCCGGAAGGAGATGAAACCGTCGAGGGCGTAGTTGCGGAATTTGCAGAGCCTCCAGCCTATGAAGAAGGGGGTGGCGAGGGCCAGTATGTTCCCCATCATGCTCTGCGGTATACCCATCATGCAGGCGAAACTGGCGATCCACAACAGCGAGAGCAAGGCTCCGTCCTGCCGCGCAAAGGCCTTGGCCTGCATGAGACTTTCAATTTTTGTCATTCGGCGAAAATCATGCGTTTTATAAAACAGATGCAAACTTACACAAAAAAAATGGATTTTCTGTGTACTGCGCTTGCTTTTTACCGTTCTTTAAGTGACAGTGCGAGACCTGCCGGTGCGATTTCTCCGCCTTGGAAGAATCCGTGTGCTGCAGGCGGGGAGGAAACCGGATAATTTAGACCGGCCATGATGTCCGGCGTTACGGAAAAAATGTGTAACTTCGCATCGCAATGATAGATAGAGAGACAGTAGAGAAAATCAAGGATGCGGCCAATATCGTCGATGTGGTATCCGAGTTTGTCACGCTGCGCAAGGCGGGGGCCAACTACAAGGGCCTTTGCCCGTTCCATGACGAGAAGACGCCGTCTTTCATCGTGTCGCCGGCCCGCGGCACCTGCCACTGTTTCGGTTGCGGCAAGGGCGGCAATCCGGTCGGCTTCATCATGGAGCACGAACAGATGTCCTATCCCGAAGCCTTGCGCTGGCTGGCCGGGAAGTACCATATCGAGATCCGTGAACGCGAACTGAGCGACGACGAGCGCCGCGAGCAGAGCGAGCGCGAGAGCATGTTCATCGTCAACGACTGGGTGTCGCGCCATTTCCGCGACCTGCTTCACAATCACCCTGACGGCGTGGCCGTGGGCATGCAGTATTTCCGGTCGCGCGGGTTCCGCGACGATGTCATCGAGAAGTTCCAGCTGGGATTCGACATCCCCGACCGCCACGCACTCGGCGCCGCCGCGCAGAGCAAGGGCTACAAGGCCGACTATGTCGTTGCGACCGGCCTGTGCTACCGCAATGACCGCGGCGAACTGATCGACCGGTTTGCCGGACGTGTCATCTTCCCGTGGATCGGCGTGAGCGGCAAGGTGGTGGGTTTCGGCGGCCGTCTGCTCGATGCCCGTACCAAGGGTGTCAGCCAGAAGTATGTCAATTCGCCCGACAGCGAGATCTACCACAAGGACCGTGAGCTCTACGGCATCTGGCAGGCCAAGAAGGCCATCGCAAAGGAAGACCGCGTGTTTATGGTCGAGGGTTACACCGATGTCATCTCCATGCACCAGTGCGGCATAGAAAATGTGGTGGCCAACTCCGGCACCGCCCTCTCCGTACACCAGATACACATGCTCCATCGCTTCACGGGCAATATCACCCTGCTCTACGACGGCGACGAGGCCGGCATACACGCTGCCATGCGCGGTACCGACATGCTGCTCTCCGAGGGCATGAACCTCAAGGTGGTGCTGCTGCCCGACGGCGACGATCCCGACAGCTTTTCGCGCAAGCATACAGCAGCCGACTTCCGGAAGTTTATTGAGGAGCACCAGAAAGACTTCATCGAGTTCAAGTCAGACCTTCTCCTGCGCAACGAGCGCGATCCGCTGAAACGTTCCGAAGCCATCAACTCGGTGGTGAAGAGCATCTCGCTCGTGCGCGACCAGATACTCCGCGATACCTATGTGCATGACTGCGCCGTGCGCCTGCAGATCAGCGAGGCCACGCTCATCAATACGATGAACAAGTTCATCCGCAGCGAGCGGGAACAGCACTACGGCGCCCAGGCTGCAGTCCCGGCCGCGCAGCAGCCCGCTGCCAAAATCTCCGCCCCCGTCACGCCCATGCAGCAGGCCTCCGAGGTGGAGCGCATGCTCATGCAGATGCTGGTGCGCCACGGCGAAGCCCCTGTCGTGCAGAATGTGGAGGATGAAGAGGGCAATGTCGTCTCGCTCAACCTGGCCCAGTATCTCGACTACAACCTCAGTGTCGACGAACTGCAGCTGGCCAATCCGCTCTACCGCAAGATGCTGGCCGAGGCCGTAGCATACACTTCCGGCGGAGGCGTGAATATGGAGCAGTACCTTGTCCATCATGACGACATCGACATCAGCCGTGAGGCGGCGGCGCTCTCTGCCGACCGCTACCATCTGACGGACAACAGCGGAAAGGAGCGCGACGACGTGTCGCTCGACGATGCCGACCGCGCAGTCGTCGAGCAGGACCGCCTCGACGCACTCCGCCATCAGCTCGACCATCTGCTCAATGACTTCCGCATGGACTATCTCGAGCAGCGCCTGCGCACCCTGCAGAGCGAGATTGCCGGCGCTTCGGCCGATGCCGGCCGGCTGCAGGAACTGCTGCAGGAGTACAAGGCCACCCACGAACTGCGCAGCAGGCTGGCTGCCCTCCTGGGCAACAACATTATCGTGTAGGCTTTCTCTGATGGCTCCATATCATATCGCATAGACTTTCTCAGATATCGCAATATCGCATAGACTTTCTTGGTATCATAGAACACAAACCCATGTATTACATAGAAAAAACCTTTGAGGTGTCGGCCAGTCATAGCCTGACCCTCTCATACGAAAGCAAGTGCACGCAGATGCACGGACACAACTGGCGCATCACTGTGTATTGCCGGTCGCGCGAACTCAACGCCGACGGCATGGTCGTCGACTTCACCGAGGTGAAGCGGCGCGTGATGGAACAGCTCGACCACCGCAATCTCAACGAGGTGCTGCCCTTCAATCCTACAGCGGAGAATATCGCACGCTGGACCGTAGAACAGGTGCCCCATTGCTACAAGGCCGTCGTTCAGGAGAGCGAGGGCAACCGGGCCATATACGAGTGCGACGAATGAAGCGGGTCAACGATATCTTCTATTCCCTTCAGGGGGAAGGACGGCATACGGGGCGCGCTGCCGTGTTTGTGCGTTTCGCCGGGTGCAATCTGTGTTGTTCGTTTTGCGACACCGATTTTTCTTCCTGGCGCGAGATGAGCGACCGCGAGATTGTGGAGGAGGCCTGCCGCTATCCGGCCCGCTTTGTCGTGCTGACGGGCGGCGAACCGACCCTGCAGGTTGACGCTGCACTCATCGACGCTTTCCACGAACGCGGTTTCTATGTGGCGATGGAGAGCAACGGCACGCACCTGCCTCCCGCCAATCTCGACTGGCTGACGTGCTCGCCCAAACAGAGTGTGGCCATCAGTGCGTGCGACGAGCTCAAGTGCATCTTCGACGGACAGTCGCCGCTCTGCGATGTGGACGTTGAGGCCCGCTACCGCTATCTCCAGCCCTGCGATGTGGGCGATGCCGACCGCAATGCCGCCATCACCCGTCAGTGCGTGGAGTACATCAAAAGCCATCCGCAGTGGCGACTGTCGCTGCAGACCCATAAACTTATCGGATTCAAATGACCATCTACATACATTGGATATTCTACCTGCTCTATCTCGCCATTGTGGTGGTGACCGTGGTGACGGTGTTGCTCGACAACCGTCAGCCGGCCAAGACGATGGCCTGGGTGCTCGTGCTGTCCTTTGTACCGATATTGGGATTTGTACTCTATTTCTTTTTTGGCCAGAATACGCGCAGGATGCGCTTCATCGGCCAGCGCAGCCTCGACAAGCTCACGCGCCGGTCCATGCTCGAGTTTGTCGAGCAGCGCGACCTCCGCGTGCCCGAATCCTGCCGTGCGCTGGTGCAGCTCTTTGCCAACCAAAGCCTGTCGCTTCCGTTCAAGGACAATGAGGCGGACATCTATACCGACGGCCACTCCTGTTTCCTGGCCATGATTGCGGCCATCGGCCAGGCCCGCCGCCATGTGCACCTTGACGTGTACATCTTCGACGACGACCCGCTCGGCCGGCTGATGGCCGACGTGCTCATCGACAAGGCCCGCCAGGGCGTGGAGGTCAGGCTGATATGCGACGACGTGGGTTGCTGGCGCGTCAGTACGCGCTTCTTCGAGCGCCTGCGGGCCGGAGGCGTCGACGTGCGGATGTTCATGCCCGTGAAGTTTCCGGCCTTCACGAGCAAGGTGAACTACCGCAACCACCGCAAACTGTGCGTGGTCGACGGCGAAACGGCCTTCATCGGAGGTATGAACATCGCCCTCCGTTACGTCAAGGGTACCGGCCGCCAGCCCTGGCGCGACACCCACCTGCGTCTGCGGGGCGGGGCGGTGTATGCCGTGCAGTGTGCGTTTCTGGTAGACTGGTATTTCGTCAGCCGCACGCTGGTCACCGACCGCAAGTACTATCCGCCCCTTCGCGGCGATATCCACAACGACTGCCTGGCGCAGGTGGTCACCAGCAGTCCGGTCGCCAAATGGCCGGATATCATGCAGGGCTATGTACGCATACTGATGCAGGCCCGCCGCTATGTGTACATGGAGACGCCCTATTTTCTTCCTACCGAACCGGTGCTGTTTGCCATGCGTACCGCTGCGCTTGCCGGTGTCGATGTGCGGCTGGCCATACCGCGCCACAGTGATGCGCGTCTGCTCACATGGGCAAGCATCTCGTATATCCTCGAAGTGGTGGAGGCGGGCGTGAAGGTATATTTCTACACGCCGGGGTTCAACCACAGCAAACTGCTCGTGTGCGACGACACCCTTTGTACCTGTGGGTCGGCCAATATCGATTTCCGCAGTTTCGAAAACAATTTCGAGGCCAACGTCTTCTTCTACGACAAGACGATGGCCCTTCGCATGAAGCAGGTGTTCCTGGACGATCTGCAGCACTGCGTGCCGCTGGAGGACGCTACGCTCCTGCTGCGCCGCCCGTTCCTGCGCCGCCTGTGGGAGTCGGTCGTCCGTCTGCTCTCGCCGCTGCTTTGACTGCCGCCGCAGGGATACGTCTGCTCTACAGAACGTATTTCTTCGATTTTACGCGGAATAACTTACCCATTAATATTTTATCATTATCTTTGCAGACGGGTTCTAAAAATTACCTTTGATGGATTTTTGGATTTTAGCCGAGCAGATTTTTCTGTCTTTCTGAAGGGGCATAGCGGGCTATGCGACTGAAGAAGGGCGAAAAAGATGCCGGATAAAAACAAAAAGACACAAAGAGTATACCCGTCAAAATAGAATTTGATAATGCGTGGAATTTTAAGAACACGCCTGCAGATACATAGAACACAAAGAGCAACGATATGGCAAAGAAATACCCTCTTGGAATCCAGACTTTCTCCGAGATAGCTACGGGGAACTACTATTATGCCGACAAGACCGACGTGGCCTACCGCCTGGCGCATTATGCGAAGTATCATTTTCTGAGTCGTCCGAGACGATTCGGAAAGAGTCTTTTTGT
>CAVHOL010000059.1:0-17706 GCA_963637655.1 bacterium
GACTATGATCTTTGGATAACAAGACTATATCGCCACGGACTTATGCAGCTGTGCCCACTTTTCTCACAACTTACAGACCAGTTCATGGTCATCAGAAACTACGCAAAGATAACGAACGGTTTGTTTGCCAGAATAATAGGCAAAATTAGTGCACTTACTGTTCTGCAATATGTAAATTTCATCAATAACAAACCCATCGGCAGAATTAAGTATGCACTAAATTAATTCCGCCAACGGGTTAACTTTATATTTCAGTAAATAATTCCATCGTTCAGATTATGTACCAAAGTTATAAAAGAAAAATCTATTTGCCATGTAGTTTTACTGTTTTTTTGTACATACTATTATTTCGTGTCCACACCGCTCGCATTGAGTCCCGGTCCTCCACCGGCGGTGAATCCGCGGCTCTCGCCCGAGGACCACGGCGATACCCAAAAGGCATAGAGATCGCCGTGGGTGAGGTAGAACTTTATGTGCACGGGCTTTCCGGCGAGTTCCGAAACGTCCTTCTTGTTTTTCCAAGTGATGAGCTGCTTGGTCTTGTCGGCCGAGCGCATCACGGTGCATTCTTTCTTGGAATAGCCGGGGATGACGTTGCCGTCGGCATCGAGAATCTCCGCACGGAGCGAGGCGCCCTTGGCCTTCATGTCAGCGTTGACGAAGAAGTATTTGCCGTCGAATGTGACTTCCTCGGTCGTGACGTATCCCTCTTGCTTGTCGGCGTGCAGCGACACGAAACCGTCGCGGCGCAAGGTGGCCAGGCCCGTTGCAAAATTGGATTTGTGGACGGGCTTGCTGTTGTAGCGCCCCGAACAGTAGAAGTAGAGCGAGTCGCCCATGATGATGGGGCATCCGGCTACCGACTGCACGTTGCCGGCGTTCCATGCATCGCTTCTGTCGCTGACGGGGAGGAAGGGCCGCTTGTATTCGCGGTTCCAGTGGAAACCGTCGTCCGTCCAGCCGATGAGCACCTCGTTGCGCTTCTGTATGCAGAGACTGTCGCAGGCGTCGTTTTCCGGGCCTTGCCACACAGTGAAGTAGCCGAGCATGCTGCGCTCGTAGGCCATGGCTTCATGGTTGTATATCTGCGGACGGATGGTCGGGAATAGCGGATGGTGCGGGTCGTCGTCCTCGGCGTTGAACCAGTAGCGTATGAACTTGTCGCTGCGGTTGTCGTAGACACGGTGGGCGAGGCTCACCGCCATCTCCGGATCGGCATCCGACAGGAAGGCGCGCGAGCGGCGGTATTTCTTGCCGTTGATGGTCTTCAGCGAAAGCACGTATTTGCCCCGGAAGGGCTCATAGTAGGCGGCGCAGCGGTCGTAGAGCTCGCCCGAGAGCGCCTGTGTCGCGCTCCAGTGTATGCCGTCGGCAGAGTACTTGAGATGCATGCTCACGGTGGCGCGTCCGTTGAAGGCGATGACAAACATCTTGTAGCGCTTTGCCGGATCGCTCTCGTGCTTGTCGAGCAGCACCGATACGCAGTCGTGCTCGAGCGTGTCGACGATATTGGTGCCGTCCACCACGTCAAGTGCCGGTTTCGTCCATGTTTTTCCGTCGGTAGACTCTGCATAGCAGAGCACCAGCCCTTCTTTTTTGCCTCCGCCTGCCGAGTACCACATCTTCATCTTCCCAGCCTGCTTGTCGTACCATACGCCGCCGCTGAACGGGGCTGCATACGGGTCGCCCGTAGCGTTCAGTTCCCAAGGCCGGTCGGCCTTCAGTACAGGGTTGAGGCTGTAGTACTTAGGCGTATGGAACACGCGCTCTACGCCATGGGTGTCCTGAAAGGGAGTGTAGGCCACGAGATGGCGGCCGGGCTGGGCGTGTAGCGGAAAACACCAGATTGCCGCCGTGAGGGCGGCAAAGAGGGTTTTTATCTTTGGTATTCTCATGTGAATCTTATTTGGTATCCACACCGCTCGCATTGAGTCCCGGACCGCCACCGGCGGTATATCCGCGGCTCTCGCCCGAGGGCCATGGTGATACCCAGAAGGCGTAGAGGTCGCCGCGGGTGAGGTAGAACTTTATGTGTACGGGCTTTCCGGCGAGTTCCGAAACGTCCTTCTTGTTTTTCCAAGTGATGAGCTGCTTGGTCTTGTCGGCCGAGCGCATCACGGTGCATTCTTTCTTGGAGTAGCCGGGGATGACGTTGCCGTCGGCGTCGAGGATCTCCGCACGGAGCGAGGCGCCCTTGGTCTTCACGTCTGCGTTGACAAAGAAGTATTTGCCGTCGAAGGTGACTTTCTCGGTTGTGACGAATCCCTCCTGCTTGTCGGCGTGCAGTGATACGAAACCGTCGCGGCGCAAGGTGGCTATGCCGGTAGATACGCCCGCGTCCCACCATACACCGTTCCGGCTACGTCCGGAGGAATAGATGTAGAGCGAGTCGCCAACGATGAGCGGTACACCATTGACGGATTGCATGTTGCCATAGTTCCATGCACCGTCGGTCTCGTTTACGCCCATGAAGGGAAGGTGCGACGGCCGCGCGAAATGAAATCCGTCACGGCTATAGCCGAGCATGATCTCGTTGCGTTTGGGTATCATAAGTCCGCGTGCGATGTGGTTTTCCGGGCCTTGCCACTGGCTATAGAAACCGAGCATGATGCTTTCGTAGGCGATGGCGTCGAAATTGTATATGCCGGGGTCTATGTCAGGGTACTTCTCATGCCGTTTTTCTTTGTCGTCGGGAGTAAACCAGAATACGATGTGCTTGTCGGCCACGCCTTCGCGCAGTCGGTGGGCAAGGCTTACCGCTTCCTCCGGGTCTTCATGCTCGAGGTAGGCTCTCGACCGCCAGGATACCTTGCAGTGGTGCCGCATGCTTAGTGCCCATTTTTTGATAAAAGGATTGTAGAAGGCCGTGCAACGGTCAGATACGGCACCCGACTGTGCGACAGGCTTTGACCAGTGTATGCCGTCGGCCGAGTATTTCAGTACGTACTGCCATTGTATGTAGTCGGGCTTGTATTCTATGTTGAAGAACTTCCAACGTTTTGCCGGGTCTTTCTCGTTGCGGTCAAGCCAAACGGTGGAAGCGTCACGGTTCATCGTATCGCAGACGTTTGTTCCCGGTACGATGTCAAGGGACGGTTTTGTCCAGTGCTTGCCGTCGGTGGATTCTGCATAGCAGGTGTACAGACTGTGTTTCAGCGTGTCTACATAACCTGCTCCGGCGAGATACCACATCTTGAATTTCCCGTCTTTGTCGTCATACCAGATACCGTCAGAGAAGGGGGCGGCATACTCGTATCCTTCCGGGGTGAGCTCCCATTTGCGGTCGGCTTTCAGTACAGGGTTCTCATTATAAAAGTTGGCCGTATGGTATACCGATTTCAGGTTGGTCTTCGATATGAGGAAACTGTCTACGAACAGTTGGCGTCCGCGGTTGATGTTTATGATTTCCGGTTTTTCTGTGAGGTACGGTACCGGCATCTCCTTCGGTGCAGTCGGGTCTGCATATCGGGGCGGCCAAACGTTGGGAAGCTTTATTCCGTTCTCGAGTGTTTGTGCATGCATTGCCATCGTGCTGACGGATAATGCAAATGCAAGTACAATTGTCTGTCTTTTCATAACAATCAGTCTTTTTGTAGAATTGTTGATATCAGTGTATGGATTTTTTCAGTCTTTCGATTTCTTTCTGTTGCTCTATGATGTAGAGCGTCAGTTCTTCGACCTTTTGCAGGAGAGCCTTGTTGATGTCGTGCTGCGAATAGCCTTCGGCAGCTACCTCTTCGGCAGAAGGGATGTTGGGCAGATGGCCGCAGGAGTCGATGTACTGTTCGAGTTCGTCTACAGGCCGCAGGCGGTAGTCGCGGTCAAACACGAAGTCGGCCCATGTGCCGGTGGGCGCAACGGCGTAGTCGGCCGACAGCACGCCGCTCTTCACAAATACGTTGTAGCGCCCTTTGAGCTTGTCGTCGATTTTGTCGGCCCCGGCCTTGTCGAAACCGAGAAACAGGTTTTGTCCGTTGCCGATGTATAGGGCAGACTTGCCGTCGGTCCCGATCTCGATGCCGTGGTTTGTGGTCGTGCCAAACCATGCGGCGGTGTTGGCGGAGTTGGAGTTGAGCGTTGTTGTGATGTTGTTTTTGATGTGCGTGATGGCCCCGTCTTTCTGTACGAAGGGTGTGCGGGCTTCGATATAGTTGGAGGCTATGAGCAGGTGCGGATTGTCGTTGGTCTCGCCGCCGCCGTTGCCCCAGCAGGCGATGCCGCTGTAGGAGCTCAGCCGCAGCCACTTCTGCATCTGGCACGACAGTATCACGTCGCCGTTGCGTCCGTATCCGTAGTAGGAGTCGATGTTGCCCGAACTTGTCAGGTCGGTCATCACATAGCGGTCGGCCACCATGGTGCCGTGCGTGCCCATGGCGCAGTGGTTGATTTTCGACAGGTTCTCGAGGATGAAGTTGACGTTCTGCTCACTTGTCACCGAGTCGAACGGATCCCAGAACAGCCAACGTCCGTTGCCGGTGACTGCGCCGCGGAAGATGTCGGCCGTGCGAAACTGTATGCCGGTGAAGGGGTAGGTGAGGCGGGAGTTGGCTATCCATTCAGGCTTGCCCGCTTCGCCTGAACCGCGCCACATATAGTAGTAGGTCTGGGCGATGTTTCGGGTTGTGGCACATACCAATAGGATGGTGATGAAGAATGTTCGTTTCATAGGCAGTTGTTGGTTTGACGGTTATTCCCAAAAGTCATTTCCTGCGGTGGAAGGCAAGGTCTCCGCTATTTCCACTTGGTCGATAGACCCGTAAAAACGCAGGTTGCAGTCCTCATCGGCAGCACCGACTGTGACTTTGTTCATTGAGGAAATGAAAGCCGAAAATTGTGCATAGGCAAAGCATCTGGCATTGGCATTGTCTTCTTCTGTCGGGACATCGCGCTTCCAGCGCCAAAGGATGTCCTGCTGTACAGTCTTCTCAAATTGCAATGCCGGGCACGATACACGGAGTACCGTGGCATCCTCTTTTGTTTCGGTAGCGTATTTCCGTTCGTTGGTGTTCAGCGCTTCGACGGTTATGATGATTTCCTTTCCAAGAAAAGTGTTGCCCTCTGGCGGATAAATCTTCATGGACGCAAATTCTGTCCCATGCGTCATCATCTGGTAGAAAACGGATCCGTCGGGCATGTAGTACAATCCGATATTGTTGTCGTAGTTGCCGTGTATGCGCAGTATGGTCTGCCATCGGCTGGTGGCCGTCAGAGGAGTCATTCTGACGGCGATAGTGCCTTTGGGAGTTGTGGTGGGGTTGAATTCATTGGGGATGTGCTCGCCGATGTCGAAATATTCGGTATGGCAGGGCATTGTCGGTGTGGAAGGCCGGTAGTCCCAGTACCGTTTTCCGCGATAGGAGTTCACCTCCTCAGTAGACAGGATTTCGCTTTGGTTTCCGCTTCCGCTCTTGACGCGTATGCCATAAAACGTAGCGTTTTTCACTCGGGCATCGAATATTACGGGTACAGCCTGCATGTCGTCTTTCAGCGAAATGATATGCCGGGTCTTGTCGGCCCTTTTCTTCATATAGTCGAAAAGCAGTGATTTGGTGTGCAGGTCGGTCCCGTCGACTGTGCCGACCGACTCGTACTCGTCAGATATATTACCTGTGCCTTGCTGCGAGCTACCCATGCTCCCGGCAAGGAGGGTGAAATCTGCAGTGCCGCTTTCATCCTTGTCGTAGGCAAAGATGGACACGGTGGCGTAACTGTTCAATTCCGAGATGCGCTTTCCGCGAGGGTCTTCTGTGACGTCGGCCAATATCTCGGGAGTGTATATGGCATTATGGCGCAATGCTTCGTAGAGTGAAATCTTGGCCGTAAGATACTTTGTCCCGGAGGGTAGCACAGGAGACACAAACTGTTTCTCCGTTGCTCCGGAAGTGAGTCCGGCCCATTTGCCGTATTTGCCTATGGCCAAGGACAGGCCTGAATTGCGGTCGGGCAGATGTAGCTGTTTTGATGCGGCGTAGAAATACAGAAGGTCGTTCGGCGAGGACGAGAATCTTCCGGCCAATATGGGGCGTGCCATATTGATGCAGCCATGGTCGTCGCTTTCGGTAGATGTGCCGTTGTCCAAAAACGGTGTTCCCGGTTTGAGATAGCGCCAGTCCGTACCGTTGTTGGTGATGGCGAGTTCGGTACGTTGCCGGTTGGCAACCGTCTCGTCGGCCCTTGTACCGAAAACAGTGACCAGTCCGTACCACAAGTCAGATTCGAAACTGTCAAGTTGGAATGGTTGCACGCTATACGGTTCCCACTTCCGGTCTGACATGTCGAGTGCTACGTCATAAGTGTAGCGCCCGCTTCTCAGTGTATTTCCCAACGAAGTCACCGTCTCTCTGCGATATCTCATTCGTGGGTCGGGAGTAGGGAATGGAAGACTTTCTCCGGGAAACAGTGTAGACCTTTTGGCATTGATGCGCGACAGCAGGTAATACTGGTCTGCGATCTTCAGATAGGCCATGTGCGTGTCACCGTTGATGAAGTCGAAGTTGTACTTTATCTGTTTTTCCGCCCGGTCGCCTTTCATCTTTGTGAAGTCGCTGAATATGCCGTTGTTGTCGAAATCCCAGCGCATTTCGTAGCCGGCAATCAGTTTGTTCAGTTCTTCGCGTTGGGGCAAATAAACGAGTTTGACGGGAGAGGGCAATGTCTTTTTGTCTACGAACAGTCCCATGCTTTCGATGTCGACGGCAACAATGTTTGTGGCTTGGTAGGATTTGTCGTATGTGGCGGAGATCTTCTCGTCGGCAGTCTTTCCGTTGGAATTGTACCAATAAAGTCCTGCGTCAGGACGTGTCCACTTGGTGATGTCGTTGGAATTGTTGGTGTAGACAAATGCGCCTACCTTTGAGAAAGGCACGTCCGAGAAGACAAGAAACGATGACATGTATACAGAGAGGTTGCCATGGTCGTCCACCACTGGGTTGGGCATGCCGTTTTCCATTTTCGCTTCCCAAGGATATTGGTCGGGAAGAGGAGGAATGATATACTTTCCGTTGTTGTACTTTGTCGGGGGCGTGATTTGCACGTCACCGGTCCTGTACATGAACAGTGCAGGGTTTACCGAAGAAAAGTTCTGGTAAGACTGCGCCATGATTGCATAAGAAACCAATAAAAGTATAGGGGTAAGACAGGTTCTTTTCATAGCGTTCGTTATTGGGGGAAAGGAAGAAGTGTGCCGTTTTGCACACTCCTTCCCTTGAATAGAATCTATTGCGGATAGCGAATCATTTCGTGTCCACACCGCTTGCATGGAGTCCCGGTCCGCCACCGGCAGTGTAGCCACGGCTCTCGCCCGAGGACCAAGGTGATACCCAGAAGGCGTAGAGGTCGCCGCGGGTGAGGTAGAACTTTATGTGCACGGGCTTTCCGGAGAGTTCCGACACGTCCTTCTTGTTCTTCCACGTGATGAGCTGCTTGGTCTTGTCGGCCGAGTGCATCACGGTGCATTCCTTCTTGGAATAGCCGGGGATGACGTTGCCGTCGGTGTCGAGGATTTCCGCACGGAGCGAGGCGCCCTTGGCCTTCACGTCAGCGTTGACGAAGAGATATTTGCCGTCGAAGGATACTTTCTCGGTCGTGACGTAGCCCTCTTGCTTGTCGGCGTGCAGCGACACGAAACCGTCACGGCGCAGCATGGCCAGACCGGTAGAGGTGTAACTGTCCCACATGATGTCGTTGAGGCGCCGGCCGGAACTGTAGAAGTAGAGCGAGTCGCCCACAATGAGCGGTGTGCCGTTGATGGACTGCATGTTGCCCCAGTTCCATGCGCCTGCGGTCTCGTTGGCATTCATGAAGGCCTCGTGCGAGGGACGTGCGAAGTGGAATCCGTCGCGGCTGTAGCCCAGTTCGATGACGTTGCGCTTCTGTATGCCGTCACGCTTGCAGACGTCGTTTTCCGGTCCGCACCATGCGGCATACTGTCCGAGCATGATGCTCTCGTAGGCGATGCAGTCGAAATTGTAGATGCCCGGTTCCACCTCGGGATACTTGGGGTGGCGCAGCTCCTTGTCGTCAGGCGTGAACCAGAAGCGCAGGTTGCGGTCGGCGGCATCCTTGCGCACGCGGTGCGTGAGGCTCACCAGCAGTTCGGGATCGGTGTTCTCGGCGTAGGCACGCGAGCGTGACGAAACGGGCGTCGACCAGCGCAGGCTCAGCGCCCAGCGCTTGGTGAAGGGATTGTAGAATGCCGTCGTGCGGTCGTACACGTCGCCCGACTGGGCCACGCCGCGGCTCCAGTGCCGTCCGTCGGCGCTGTACTTCAGGACAATTTGCCAACGCTTGTCGGTGGGGCGCCGCTCGATGTTGAACAGTTTCCACCGCTTCTGCGGGTCTTTCTCTTCGCGGTCGAGCCAGACAGTGGCGGCGTCGCGGTCGCAGGAGTCGCAGATGTTGGTGCCGGGGATGAGGTCGAGGTTCACCTTCTTCCAGGTCTTGCCGTCCTTAGATTCGGCGTAGCAGGTGTAGAAGGTCTGGTTGCTCTGCTTGTGGAGCGTGCCTGCTCCGGCGAGGTACCACATCTTGAAGATGCCTTCCTGCTCGTCGTACCAGATGCCGTCGCTGAACGGGGCGGCGTAGGGTGCACCTTCGGTCGTTTTCTCCCAGTCCTCGGTAGGTTCGAGCACGGGGTTGCACTCGTAGAAGTTGGGCTTGTGGAAGACGCTCTTCAGATTGGTCTGGCTGATGAGGAAATTGTCGACGAAGAGTTGCCGCCCGTTGTTGATGGGCAGCACGTCGGGTTTGTGTGTCAGGTAGGGCACCGGCATCTCGTGGCGCTCGGTAGGCTCTGCATATTGCGGCGGCCATACGGCGGGCAGAGTGATGCCGTTGCTCAAGGTCTGTGCCGCCGCTGCCATGGCGGCGGCACAGAGGATGATGGAGGTTGCAGTTCTTTTCATGTCGGCTTAGTTCCAACCGGGGTTGTTTGAGGTGATGTACGGGTTGCCTTCCACTTCATCGACAGGAATAGGCAGCCATTCGTTCTTGTTCTCTTGGAAACCGAGGTAAGTGGAATTGGTGTATTGCTTGAAGTACGGGTCGCTTTGTTCCAGCTCTTTGAAGCGCGAAGCCAGTTTGCCCCATCTCAGCAGGTCGTAGAAGCGGTGTCCTTCTCCCGAGAGTTCAAGTATGCGCTCGTTCTCGATCACCTTCATGTCGACTGCGGGTACAGGGGCGCAGTTGACGCTTTTGCGCTGGCGTACCTGGTTGACGGCCTCTACGGGTGTGAGTTTTCCCTGCTTGCCGCCCGACACGACACTTTCGGCATACATCAGCAGTACATCGGCATAGCGGATGAAGGGGTAGTTCAGACCGTTGGCGCGCAGGTTTCCGAACCAATTGTTGTCACCGGGGTTCTTTCCGGGCAATGTCCAGTCCATACCTTTCCGGCAGGCTGCCTTGTAGTTTCCGGCACGGGCGCTGACGACGGCAAATCCGTGGGTGGTCTTGCCGTCTTTGTCGGTCTTGGTGTAATACTCGTTGAATGTTTTGTTGTCTATCACGCGTACCTCATTGCCTGGCATGGCATTGATTTCGGATGCGGTGTCGTCGAAAATCAGTGTTCCGAACATGCGGGGGTCGGTGTAGCCTGTGGCATTTTTGGAGGCTACGAATGTATCGTAAAGCCATTGGTGTACCACATTGGCATTCTCGGAAATGAGCGACGGCGGCTGTGTACCGCGCGGGTCACGCCAGCATCCGCTGTTGGTAAGGCCGGGATTGAAGCCGGTGTTCACGACATCGCCTTTGAACTGGAATTCGAAGACAGACTCGTCGTTGTTTTCCGTTGCGACACGGAAATTGTCTTCATAGTCGTCCATCAGCTTGAATGTACCGTATTTCCCGCTTATGATTTCGTCGAAGCATTGGGCGGCCTCATTGTAGTAAGTGGTCTTTGACGTACCGTATTTGGGTTCTATTCCGCTTCGGTACAGATAGGACATACCGAGCATCGCTGCTGCAGAGGCTGAGGTCACGCGTCCCAGATTGTCGCCGGTCCAGTATCCTTTCTTGGGCAGCAGTTCCTTGGCTTTCTTGAAGTCTTCGATGATGTAGTCCCAAGCCTCCTCGGGTGTAGCTTGCGGCTTGTAGTCTTTGGCTGATTTGGGGAATTCCTTCACCAATGGTATGTTGCGGAAATTGATGAAAAGGAACCAGTGGGCATATCCGCGCCAGAAGTAGGCTTCGCCGAGATAGGCGTTTTTCAGTTCGGTATTGGTGAAGTCTACCGACGGTATGCTTTCTATCATTTGGCAAGCCTGTGATGCAGCCGTGTAGAACAGACTGTACGGCTGTACGATTGTGTACCACGATGCGTTGAGGTTGGCGCTGTACTGTCCGGGTACGCCGTAGTCGGTGTTGTCGCTTTCCTCGTCGCTGCGGTTTACGAGCAGACGGATGCCTGATGCTCCCATGGCGCGGGGGGTGGTGACGTAGGAGTAGATGCCAAGAATGCCCTTGTTCACATTTTCCTGTGTCGTGTAGAATGAAGATACGTCCTGCTGGTTGGGGTTCTTTGACAGGTCGTCGAACACACTGTTGCAAGCCGTCAGTGCAAGACAAGACATGACGAGGGCCGTGCCGACAAATTTATTGTATTTTCTCATGATGGTGTGCTGCTTAGAATGTGATGTTGAAACCGATGTTGTAGGTGCGCGAGTTGATTGACGGCGAGATGGCTTCCAGACCGTCTACACCGCGGTTGAACAGCGTGTTGCTGCTCACCTCAGGGTCGTAGAGCGAGTAGTTGGTGATGGTGAAGAGGTTTTGTACGCCTGCATAGAGACGTGCAGACTGTATAAAGCCGACTTTTCTCAGCATCTTTTGGTCGAAGGTGTAACCGATCTGCAGGTTCTTCAGACGGAGGTACGAACCGTCCTCGACGTAGAAGGTGCTCGGAAGGGAGTTTACGCCGCCGTAGTTGTCGGTCTTTGCGATTGGCAGACGGTTGCTGTGGTTGTCGGCAGTCCAGGAGTTCAATGCGTCGCTCAGGCAGTTGTTGTCGTAGCAGAAATAGTACATGTACTTGGCGGCGGCAAAGATGTCGTTGCCTTGACTGCCCTGGAAAAATGCGGTGAGGTCCCAGTTCTTGTATCCTACGTTGATGTTGAGGCCGTAGGTGAAGTCCGGTGTCGGATTGCCGATCACGCGCTTGTCGTTTTCGGTAGCGTCTTTTGCCGAGATGGCCTTGCCTTCTGCACTCTCGAAGAGGAAGTCGCCGTTGTCGTCGACGCCCACTACTTTGTAGCCCCAGAACGAGCCGATGGGCAGACCTTCCTTGGTGATGGTCGGACGGTCGTTGAATTTGCTGCTCATCAGGTCGCCGCGTATGGGCTGTACGCCATCGCCGAGTTTTACCACCTTGTTTCTCAGGAAGGAGATGTTTCCTTGTACGTCAAGGCTCCAGTCTTTCCAGTTCTTGCGGTAGCCGACGGTGAACTCGAAACCCTTGTTCTCTACCGATGCGGTATTGTAGTAGGTAGACGTTCCCTTGTTTATGACAATGGTCTGTCCGGAAGACGGCAGAGACTCAAGCGGAGCCAGCAGGTCGCTGTTGCGGCGGTAAAAGTATTCTGCGGTGAAGGTAAGCGCATTCTTGAGGAAACCAAGTTCGATACCGAAGTTTGACGATATGGCCTTTTCCCATGTCAGGTCGCTTTGTGCCAGACGGGTCACATATCCGTATTGGCGCTTGTTTCCCAAGATGGTCGGCACCGGGCCGTAGGCCAGCGAGACAAAAGAGTAGGGGTCGATAAAGTTGGCACCCATTTCGCCATAACTTCCGCGCAGTTTCAGTTTTGAGATCCAAGGTATCTTGAAGAAAGATTCCTCGTGCATGTTCCATCCTGCAGAGACTGAGGGGAAGTAGCCGGTGCGGTGGCCTTTGGCGAACTTTGAGGACTCGTCGCTACGGATACTGACAGACAAGAGGTAGCGGTCGCGGTAGTTGTAGTTGAGGCGCGCAAAGAATGAAAGCAGAGCGGAGTTCTGCTCGTTTGAACCTACAGTTCCGTCACCGTTGTAGGTCGTCACCGATGAAGCGCCAAGGTCGTTGACGCCTGACGAGATGGACATGGTGCGGTAGAATTCGCGCATCCAGCTCGTACCGAGAAGTACGTCGAAATTGTGTCCGCCGAACGACCCGTTGTAGGTGAGGAGGTTGTCAATCGTGTAATTGAAATTTTCGCCGCGTGACTCGTCGAGCGAAGTGTACGGTTGGCTGAAGCGCGAGTCGGCAGAACCGTCTTCGCCCCAATACGAGGCGTATTGCGGAATCTGGGTGTATCCGTGCGTGTTGAGGTAACTGCCCGCAAGATTGAGTTTGTACTTTATCCCGTTCCAGATGTCAACCGTGATGCCGAGGCTTCCGGTTATGTCAGTCTTCTTGGTATAACTGTCTTTGGCGTAGAAGGCTGCGAGCGGATTGGTGATGTCCGAGTTTGTAGTGGAGTAGCCCAGTTCTTTCGGTGTCGAAACATAGCGTCCGTAAGCGTCGTAGACTGGAATGGTCGGTATTTCGATATAGCGCGTTGTGGGCATGGCGCGCTTGCTGGTATGTGCAAGCGAAAGGCTCTCGTTGATGGAGAAACGTCCCTTCTTATAGGTTCCGTTTATGCGGGCATTGTATTTCTCATAGTCAGACTGGATGACGATGCCCTCTTGTTTGGTGTAGCCGATGCTTGTGCTGAATGTGGAGTGCTCGCCGCCGCCGGATACGGCTGCGCTCAGATTCCACATGGCCGCATTGCGGTAGTATATGTCTTGCCAGTCTTGAGAGTAGTCGGGGTTTGTGGGGTTGACATTCTCTGCGGCACGGTCGTATGCAGGGCTGTTGTCGGCGACCATGTTGGCGAAGCTGCGCCACTGGCCGGCATTCATGAAGTCAAGTTTCTTTGACGGTGTCTGGTAAGACCAAGAACCGTTGACCTCTACAAGTGTGCGTCCGCTTTGTCCGTTCTTTGTCGTGACCAGCACAACGCCGTTGGCGGCACGCGAACCGTAGATGGCTGCGGCAGAACCGTCCTTGAGAATTTCTATGGAGGCGATGTCGCTCGGATTGAGTGAGTTTATACCGTTGTTGCTCACTGCTCCGTCGACGATGTACAGCGGTTCGGTGGAACCAAACGAGCCGGCGCCGCGCACGAGTATGCTCACGTCGCCGCCTGCCTCACCGCCATTCTGCAGCACTTCTACACCGGGAGCACGGCCCTGCAGGGCTGTGGCCACGTTGGAGGTCACTTGTTTTTGTATCTCTTTCTGCGACACGGTGGCCACCGCCGCCGTCATGCTCGACTTCTTCTGCGTGCCGTAGCCTACGACGACGACTTCCTCGATGGCCTGCGCGTCGTTCTTGAGGGTGATGTTGAGGGCCTGGCCGTTCCACTTCACCTCGGTCGGTTCGAAGCCGAGGTAGGTGATGACGAGCACGTCGCCCTTGTGTACGCCCGTGAGGGTGAACTTGCCGTCGATGTCGGTGACGGTGGCGTTCTTGGTGCCCTTCACGGTGATGGAGGCACCGATGAGGGCGTCGCCGGTCGATTCTTTCACTGTGCCCGTGCATGCGGCAGTGTGCTCTGCCTGCATGCGGATGGCCGGATTTGTGGCAGTCCCTGCCGTGGCGGGGTTAAGACAAAATCCCCCCCCATGGATAATAGGACTAAACTAATTGATTTTAAGTTAGTTGCCATAAATGGAGTTGTTTGTTGTTAGTAATATTCTTGGTTTGCTTTTGTCGGACGGACGGGTGTTACACCTTCACCTTGACGATGAGCTTGCGTACCTTGCCGCTGCCGATGACCGGGGCGTGCGGGTCCTCGGGCCATACGATCATGAACTGGCCGGGGCGGAGCGTGGCGTACACCTGTGCGCGGTCGGCGTAGAGGGCGCAGTCGGCTGCGGCGTCGTAGGCCTGGCGCTCGTCGGTGCAGTCTTCTACGGGTTTCCAGCCGATGGTCTCCTCGCCCTCGAGGAGCACGTGTATGTCGATGTAGTCGCGGTGCATCTCGAGCACCTGCGCCTCGGCGCTGACGAGGTCGGGGTTGACGTTGTTGATGAAGAGACGGTCGCCCTCGATCTCGATGCGTCCGCACGGTGTGTGGAGCAGGTCGTGCGACTTGATGTAGTCGAACGCTTTCTTGAAGAGCGGGTGGAGCGGTTCGATGCGCCCGGAGTGTTGAAGATTTGAAACGATCATAGGATATTGTTGTTTTGCATAGGGTTTTTTCTGGGGTGCGTGTCTACTCCATGTTGTCGGTCTCGGGATGCAGCACATAGAGCTGTACGGCGAGGGCTACGGCGACGACGGCGGCGAGTCCGGCAAAGCCCAGTCCGAGGTTGCCGTCATCGCTCCACTTGCCGAGCACGTGGGTGATGGCTGCACCGGCGAAGACGCCCACCATGTTCATGATGCCGTAGGCCGTGGCGCGCTGGCGGGCGCCGACAAACTGGCAGAGGATGGGCATATTGTTGGCGTCGAACATGCCGAAGCCGATACCGAAGAGCAGTCCGGCGCAGACGATGCCCACTATGCTGTGGCCGAAGCCGAGGAGCAGGAGCGAGGGGATGGTCAGACCCAGGCCGATGGCGCCGGTGTAGACGCGGCCGCGGAGGGTGCGCTTCACCCAGCGGTCGGACAGGGTGCCGCCGAGCAGCACGCCGATAAACGAGGAGGCGGCGATGGTGATGGTGGCCATCGGTCCGGCTTGCGACATGGGCAGGCCGAGGTTCTCGGCGAAGAGCGTCGGCATCCAGTTCTTGGTGGCCCAGCCCGGCAGGCTCGGTACGGCGAAGTAGAGCAGTATGACCCAGAAGGCCACGTTGGTCAGCAGCGACCGCATGCTGGCCACGACGCCCATCGACGGCTGCTTGGCCGGTGTGTCTGTGGCGGGTGCGGCGTCGCGCTGCTTGTCCTTGAGGAAGACGGCGAGCACGATGGCATAGGCGATGCCGATGATGCCGAACCAGTGGAAGGTGGTGTGCCACGAATAGGCGGCGGCGAGCGTTGCGCCGAATCCGCCGATGGCCTGGCCGATGTAGAGGCCGGTCATGTGGATGCCCACGGCGAGCGAGCGCGAGCCGCCCGTGTGGTAGTCAGCGATGAGCGCCAGTCCGGCCGGCATGTAGAGGGCTTCGCTGATGCCCATGAGCGAGCGCAGCCAGAATATCTGGTCGAAAGTGGTGGCAAGGCCCATGAGGTAGGTCACCGACGACCATACGAGCAGGCTGCCCACGATGAGCCACTTGCGGCTCAGACGGTCGGCGATGATGCCCGACACGGGGCTCATCAGTCCGTATATCCAAAGGAAGACGGCCATGAGACGGCCGAAATTGGTGGCCGACTGCAGTTCCTCAATGTCTATCTGCATGGCGTCCTTCATGGTGCTGAGCATCTGACGGTCCATGTAGTTGAGCAGGGCGACGCCGCCCAGCAGTCCGACCACGACCCAAGGATAGATCTTGGAATTTTTCATACGAGTGTTGTTTAGACGTTGGTTGTAGTAGATGTTTGAGAAAAGGGTGAGAGATGGGGGCGGGTGGGGTGTCAGCGTTTTTTTGTCGGGGTGGAGCGTCTTGCGGTATCGGCGGTCTGTGTTCCCGCCGGCGCAAGGCGCTCCGCCCCGGGGTAGAAGGCCGTCTATCGGGCGGCAAGGATCTCGTTGCAGAGCAGGTGGGAGCGTATCATCATGCGGGGCACGTGGAACGGGCCTTTGAAGATGTTGCCCTTGGCGGGCTGGGCCACGCTGCCGTCGCGGTGCAGGTAGCCGTACCACTCGCCGTACTCATGGTCGAGGAAGTGGGCGTAGGTCCAGTCGCTGATCATGCGGTGGCGCTCCAGGTACTTCTCGTCGCCGGTGAGCTTGTAGGCGTAGAGGCAGGCGATGATGGTCTCGCACTGCGGCCACCAGAACTTCATGTCCTGCGAGTAGTCCTGCTGGGGAAATCCCTTGCAGTCGCGGAAGTTGATGATGCCGCCGTACTGCTTGTCCCATCCCCAGTCCCACGACCAGTCGAGGATCTGCAGGGCCAGTTGTTGCAGTTCCTTGTCGCCCTTGCGCTCGGCTACGTCGAGCAGGAACCATGAGGTCTCTATGCAGTGGCCCGGGTTGATGAGGCGGCCGTTGATGGTGTCGATGAATTCGCCCTTGGGTCCTACGGTCTCGAGCAGTGCCTTGTATTCGGGGTGTATGAAGTACTGGGCCAGGGCCTTGATCGACAGGTCGGTCTGCTCCTCGAGCTCAAGGTCGTCGCACACCTGGCGCAGCACGTTGGCCACGTTGATGAGGATCATCGTGATGCTGTGGCCCTGTGCCTCCATGGCGGGCAGGTATTTGGGCTCGAGCAGTCCGGGCGTGGTGAGCATGCGGCGCATGTCGCGGAAGATCTGCATGGCCTTGTCGGCGTAGGTCTTGTCGCCCGTGGCCTTGCTGTACTCGGCCATGGCGATGGCGGCGAAGCTCTCGCTGAACACATAGCGGCGCTTGCGCAGGGGCGTGCCGTCGGCCGTGACCTCGAAGAACATGTGGCGGTCGGTGTCGAAGCAGTGGGCCTCGATGAAGTCGATGGTGCTCTTGGCGGCGTCGAGCCACTCGGCACGCTGCTCGATATGGTTGTAGGCGTAGGCGCAGATGTAGGCGAAGCGGCCCTGGAACCATACCGACTTGGTGGTGTCCATGAGCGTGCCGTCGCGGTCGACGCAGGTGTACACGCCACCATGCTCGCGGTCGACGCCGTGCTGCATCCAGAAGGGCATGATGTTCGTCACGAGGTCTTCGCGGTAGCACTCGCCCCAGTAGGAAAGATATTTGCTGGTGTCCATTTTGTTCGGTTGTATTTTGATTGTCGGGTTATGAACGGGTGCACCTTGTCAGAATACGTTGCACTTGTTGAAGAAGTCGATGGCTTCGAGCTCCTTCTTCAGTGCGGCCTCTTCCTCGTCGGTGACGTTGCGGAACGGGGTGCGGTTGGGGCCGAGGTCGAGGCCGATGAGCTTCATGATGCGCTTGCCGCCGACGATGTTGCCGCGGTAGTGGCAGATGACGTTGATCACCTCCTGGGCGTAGTTCTGCAGTTCGCGTGCCTTCTCGAGGTCGCCGTTCTTCCAGGCTTCGAGTATGCCGGTGAGGCAGCGGCCGTTGTAGTTGGTGGTGCCGCCGATGCCGCCCTGTGCGCCGCCCATGGCGAGGCAGGGGAGGATGGTCTCGTCCTGTCCGTGGAGCATGTCGAACTTGCCGTCGGCGTAGAGGCGGCACTGGTTGTACTCGTAGAGGCTCTCGAAGGTGTACTTGATGCCGGCGAAGTTGGGAATGCGTCCGTCGACGGCCTTGAGGAAGTCAACCATGGAGAGGAAGGCGCCGTTGAAGGCGGGGATATGATAGAAGTAGAAGGGCAGGTCGGGAGCGCCGGCGGCGATCTCCTCGCAGTATTTCACCAACTCTTCGACGCGGCCTACCTTGGGGAAGGGAGGGGCCATGGCTCCGACAGCCCACGCACCCAGTTTCTGGGCGTGCTCGGCCAGTTTGCGGCTCGACTTCACGCAGCAGCTGCCCACGTGCACGAGTACCTTGAAGCCCTCGGGGGCAACCTCCATCCAGCGCTCGGCCAGGGCCATGCGCTCCTCTTCGGTGAGCATGTAGCCTTCGCCAGACGAACCGTTGATGAATACGCCTTTGAGTCCGTTCTTGACAAGCATCTGAGCATAGCGCT
>CAVHOL010000060.1:0-17547 GCA_963637655.1 bacterium
TTCGTCCTTCTTCAGTCGCATAGCCCGCTATGCTCCTTCAGAAAGACAGAAAAATTTGCTCGGCTAAAATTCAAAAATCCATCAAAGGTAATTTTTAGAACCCGCCTTTAATTATGCGCCCCCTACAGGGGCATCGTCTACATGAACCGTTTGAGATAGGGCCGAGGCCCTATCCTATATTATGTCGCCCCTACGGGGCTATGCCATGCAAATGCCTGCCACTTTCCCCACTTCCATACGCTTTCTCACCAACACATTCCGTCCTTTTTTCCCATTTTCCCTTACCCTCCTCTTTTTCACCGACTTTATCATAATTAACACATTTTAACCGCAGGGGGGGGGTAATAAGAACACCTTTTATATTACCTTTGCGCACGATAAAATAATATTGTGTCCAGACTGTATCTACCAGTCAGCATGACCAACACGCCCATTACCCTTCCGTCGGCAGCACACACCCTGCCTGCACAACACAAAATGAGGCGCCGCCAATGTGCAGCATACATGACACAAGCACAAGAAACAATAACAGAGATAAAATAATTCAATCGAGAGAAAACATGAAAATTAAGACATTACTGGGCGCTGCCCTTGCCGCCGGCTGCCTTGTATCCTGCTCGGTAGACGACAACGACAACGGACAGGTACCCGCAAGCGAGACTTACAGCCGCGAATTCATCAAGCTCTTCGGTAAGATCAACGCCAACCAGGACTGGAACATGGTGGAGAAGAAAAGCGTCAACATCGATGTTGACCAGCCCGCCACAGTCAAGGTGTACGAACTGCAGGGCGGTGAATACCGTCTCGCAGCCAACTACAAGAACGTGACCAAGCAGACCATCACCTTCGACGGTATGAAGGGTGACGACACGCCGTTCGTAGTTAGCATCGACGGCAAGTCGTTCGCTGCAGAGAACGGACAGACACTCCGCATAGAGAACGGTGCCCCCTCCACCCAGTCGGTTTCACTGCGGGCAACTAAGATACCCGGTCAGGTTGATAACTTTACTATACACCGAGGAGGAAAGACGGAAATTACGTTGGCTTCTTCCGACGTGATAATGAAAAACCTGGCCGAGAAGAACGGAACGAATGACGTAATCAAGAATGGTACAGTCGCCGAGATGGACGACGGCCGGACTATCGTACAAAAAGGCCAGGCCATCAATTTCTACCCGATGTACTGGAACTCCAAGAACAAGCATATCGTCGGTCTCTACTATTACGATGATAAGGGCGAGATTGTACGCGTACCTATGTATGCAGACAAGACAGATTCCTATAAAGACGATGCCGACAAAGAAGATTTGAATTTCTATACAAATAAAAATACTCTTAAAGATTATCCCGCAGAAACGGATGCCGAAGACTGCTGGCATTTTACACATACATATAACTATGCAAAAATGACCAAGAAATGGGATGTAAAATACGAAAGCGGTTTCAAATTCTACAGCCGCTCCTACACCGTCACGCCTGATAAAAACCTTGTTGCCGGCATCTATGTAGAGGTAAACGGAGAGTTCTACTATACCGAGAAGGAACTGAATCCTGACGGCAAGGCACACTTTGCAAACACCGCCAAATTGAACAGTGACGGTACCGACAAAACCTACACTTATCTCTGCTTCGACGACCCCGACACCGACGACAAGGACTACAATGACGTGGTACTCTACACACCGCGCCAGATAACACCCGTCACTGAGAACGAGATAGCATGGACGGTAGCCTGCGAGGACCTCGGCGGCACATACGACTATGACTTCAACGACATCATCTTCCGCGTGAGTCACGTAGCCGGCAACGACTACGCCACCATTATCCCCACGGCAGCAGGCGGTACAATCCCTGCCTACCTGTACTACAACGAAACGCCCATCTCCGAAGAGTGGCACAAGCACTTCGGATCGGCCGGCTACGATTCCAGCACGATGATCAACACTGGCAAGGGTCCTGAGGAAACACTGGTATGGATCATCCGCATCGAAGGCATACCCACCGACTGGAGCATGAGCGCCTTCTCATCGAAGGATGGCGGCATCAACGTCAGAGTAAAACGCGGCGAACTCGTACAGACCGTCACCGCCCCCAGCAAGGGCGAAGCACCGCAGATGCTTGTCCTGCCCTTCGAGTGGTCATGGCCTACCGAGCTCACCCGCATCACCAAAGGTTATCCCGACTTCGGCACATGGGGCGAGAACTACCAAGACAACGAATGGGTAAACAACAAGGTAGAGGAGAACCTGATGTACCTGCCGATCGACAGGTTCGCTTGCATCCAGGAATTCAAGACCACCAAGGTACAGTAAATGACCGTTGTCCCGCAAGGGATGCACAAATATAGCGTAGGGGCTTCCTGCATCGGCAGGAAGCCCCTACGTTTTTTTGATTGGAACAGTCATTAGGAAAGAATAGTCCCATCCATGCAATTCTTAGTAGGTGCGGTGTCTCACCGCACAATAAAAAGGAATTCGCAAAAAATAATAAGCGCAGCACCTACTACGACACAATATACTACGACAACGCGTTCCTTTTCTCCGCGTTTCTGCAACCGCGCATACAAAAAAAGAAATGGAAACTGCCGGCTATCGGTAATTTCCATTTCTTTCGGGTGGAGCTGGTGGGATTCGAACCCACGTCCAAACAGGGAAACCATACGCTTTCTACACGCTTATTCCGGCCTTCGGTTTTCGTGCTGCAACAAGACCCGGACCACCAATTGCAGCCTTATCCTCTGAAATTTCATCCGGGCGGCGAGGCACACCCGAGACTATTTCCGATTTACCTGCACCGCTTAGCCCTCAGATTCGGAACAACATCCTTGGAGCGGTGTCTCGTTCTGGCATCTAATGCCGGAATAAAGCCGATCTACTATACTTCGATTAGGCAGCGAGAGCGTAGTTGTTTTCGCCAATTAAATTTTTGACCGCTGAGATTTAGGAGCCGGCAGACGACGCTCCGCGTGCTTACATACCATTTCGACCCGCTGTCAAATCCAGTCAACCCCCTATTTCAGAGCCGCTGCATCCGCACTAAGGCGAAGACGGTAGCAACCGGTCCTGCCATCATTGGCCGCAAAAACGACCGTTAAGGAAGAACCGGACTACAAATATACACAGTAATATATAAATAGAGGAATTGAAGTAAGAAGTTTTTGGATTGTTTAACAGTCAGACAACGATATATAGATTCAACGGGCAATGACGAATAGAGTCAACGGGCAACGACAAATAGAGTAAACGGGCAATGACAAATAGAGTCAACGGGCAACGACAAATAGAGTCAACGGGCAACGACATAACGACTTTGTATCAACATATCGACGTTGTCTCCACCCATACATACAAGGTTTTAGCAGCAGTCATCATACCCCAGCCCCGTAGGGGCGGCATAATATAGCGTAGGGGCTCGCCCCTACGTTTCCACAATCGCATACAATCTGCCCCTGTAGGGGGCGCATAATTAAATTGAATATGGTTGAATTATACGCCCCCTACAGGGGCAACGTTAGCGCAAACCATTTGAGATAGCGCTTGCCTAAGCAAGAGCCCTATCCTATACTATGTCGCCCCTACGGGGCTGGGGGGGGCGACAAAGCGCCAATTTCCACCCTGACCTTACAACCCGAAATACCGTGCCACGGGATACCGCCGCAGCGCCCACACAAAGGCCCAGCTGAAGAGGAGCACAAGGACAAACTGCACCGACGGGTAGACATAGTAGTGTGTCTGCAGGAGGGGATGGAGGAGGTCGGTACGGTTGACGGCCTGTATGACGATATGGTGCACGATATAGATGCCCATACTGCACGCATCGAGGCTTTTCACCCACCGCGGCACATCACTGACGCGCAACGTGCGGAAAGCAAGAAAGACGGAAAACACAAGTGCGATGCCCGCCGGGACAGCAAGCACTTTCCGTCCGCAGAGCACAATAACGGCCACCATCATGGCGAGCGACGCCACGGCTACTGCCACAAAGAGCATCCGCCACTTCCGCAGCCGGGCGGTATCTGCCGTCGCGAGGAGCATGCCGCCAAGGTAGAACAAAAAGTAATGGGTGAAGAATTTGCCGAACACGAAAACACAGGAATAGGACAGCAACGCGCAGACTCCGGCAACCATAAACGCCGCCACCTTGCCCCGTCTGCGCTCCCACAGCACAAAGTCAATGAGCTTGCCCACGGCGTAGAACTCGAAGATGGTCACCAGAAACCACAGATGGCTGCCGAAGCCGGCAAGGAATGCTCTCGGACTCGTTTGCCCTATCACTATCAGCAGCAGACCCACCGTGAGGTACGGCAGAAGCACACGCCGCGCCTTGCCGAGAAGGAACTGCCGCTGGTCGGCATAGCCGCCCTTGATCCGTTTGTAGCCGAAGAGATAGCCGGCGACAACAAAGAATACGGGCAGATGCACTTTACTCAGGATTTTGATGAGATACGTGTACAGAGGGACGGTCAGTCCGGCACCGTCTACACCACCCCATTGGTAGTAGGGACAGATGCAGTGGTAGTAGACGATCAAGAGCATGGCTGCAACACGGAGCAGGCTGATATCGTAAAAGCGGCTTTTCATCACTTGTAGCGGGTGCGGTGTATGGAGATATGTCTTGGGAGATATGTCTTGCAAAAGTACAAAGAAAAAAGGAGAAAAATGCGTAATTTTGCAGCCAAATTCCCCGATCCATATCCGCCACACATGACCCTACGACATACACCATACGCCCTGCTCCTCCTGCTCAGCCTCGCCCTCGCCGCCTGCCGCCACGCCGACGACGAGGGGCAGGACACGGCCGCGCTCCTGCAGCAGGCCAGCGAGAGCATGGCCCACAGCGACTACAACACCGCCCTCGACCGCTACCTCAAGTACATACAGGCCGAGGAGCGCATGGAGCAGAAGGACACCGCCGAACTGCTCGACATCTACTACAATATCGGCGGCATCTACTCCGTCTACCAGAATTTCGCCCAGGCGCTCGACATGTACGAGAAGGGCTACCGCCTGAGCCGCGAGGCGGGCAACGCCGAGAAGCAGTTCCGCTTCCTCAACAACATCGTCGGGGCCAGCTGCGAGACGGGCGACGCCGGCCGCGCCGCCGAAGCCAACGCCCGGGTGAGGGCGCTGCACGGCGTGAGCCGCGGCATGACCGCCTTCTACTATCTCTTCAACAACGGATTCATCGCCGGATGCCGCGGCCGCCAGGAAGAGAAGGCCCGCTGCATGGCCGAGGCCATCGGTGCGGTAGACAAGTACCGGCTGCCGCAGAAGATGAAGCTCTACCCCTACTCCGAGATATACAAGTACTACGAGAGCACGGGCCGCCTCGACCTTGCGCTCGACGCCCTGCACAAGTACGACACGCTGGCCCACGTGGCCAACTCCGCCTCGCAACCCGGCTCGAGCGGCCAGGCCTACCTCTACGCCGACTGCTACAAGGGGCTGATGCGCATCTACACCAAGCTCGGCGACAAGGAGCAGGCGCTGCACTACCAGAACGAGTTCTTCCGCTACAACGACTCGCTGCTCAACGTCAGCGAGTTCTCCAAGATCAAGAACCGCCACGAGACCTACGAGGACCAGCGCACACGGCAGACCATCGCCGGCCAGCAGAAGACCATCTTCTACCAGAAGGCCGCCATCCTGCTGCTCGTCGTGCTGGTCGCCACCGCCGCGGGCGCCTTCTTTGTCATCCGCCGGCAGCAGCGCCACCTGCACGACGCCAATGTCGCCCTCTTCGACCGCAACAACGAGCTGGCCGAAGCCGGACGGCAGAGCACCGCCTCGCCGGCCGTGAGCGACCGCCTCGTGGAGCGCATCAACGAAGCCCTGGCCGACGAGACCAACTTCTGCGACCCGGAGTTCAACCTCGCCACGCTGGCCGCCATCGTCGGGTCGAACACCAACTACGTGTCGCAGGCCATCAACTCCTGCCACAACAAAAACTTCCGCACCCTGCTCGGCGAGTACCGCATACGCGAGGCCATGCGGCGAATGAAGGACAACGGACAATACGCCAATTTCAGCATACGCGGCATCTCGGAAAGCGTGGGCTTCAAGTCGCCCTCCAACTTCATCGCGGCCTTCAAGAAGATGACCGGCATGACCCCGTCGCTCTACCAGAAACTGTCACGCGATGAGTGACCGGGGCTTTCGTTTTTCGCAAAATCACTTTCCAATTCAAGAATCGGAAACACTAAAAACCGACACATTTGCCGGTATTTGCGACTTTTTCTATCTTTGCAAGCGTAAAATCAAAATAATCGTTACGTTATGAAGAAATTTACGCTTTTCTCCCTTTTCCTCCTGATTGGGCTTTGCGCCACGGCCAAAGACATCACCCAATCGCAGGCAGAGCGGATAGCACGCGGCTTCCTGCACCAGGGCGTGTCGCTCAGACAGGTGACGCCCAAGGCTGCCGACATCCCGCTCGCCCTCGCCTACACCGGACAGTCGTCCGACGGGCAGAACTGCCTCTACGTATTCAATGCCGGCACCGCTGACGGCTACGTCATCGTATCGGCCGACGACCGCACCGACGAGATCCTCGGCTACAGCGACACCGGACACTTCGACACCGGCGCCATGCCCGACAACATGCGCAGCTGGCTCGCCACATACATCGACCAGATCACCCTTCTCCGCCAAAGTGCGGCCGCGTCCGGCCTGCGTCCGGCCTCCTACTCCTACGACAAGGAGGTGAAGCCGCTGCTCGGCGACATACAGTGGAACCAGGACTCGCCCTACAATGACCAGTGCCCCGTGTACGACATCAGCAGCCGCTGCGCCACGGGATGTGTCGCCACGGCCATGGCCCAGATCATGTACTACAACCGCTGGCCCGTGCAAGGCACCGGCAGCCACTCCTACTCGCCCTCCATCCTCGGCGGCAAGACGCTCAGCGCCGACTTCGGCGCCACCACCTACCAGTGGGACGCGATGCTCCCCGCCTACGACGCCAACAGCAGCGAGGAGAGCCAGGCAGCCGTCGCACAGCTGATGCTGCACTGCGGCATCGCCGTCGACATGGAGTACTCCTCGGCGAGCGGCGCCGCCAACCAGCCCATACCCTTCGCCTTTGTCAACTACTTCGGCTACGACAAGGGCGTCGCCCTGCGCACCCGCGCCAACTACAGCAGCGACGAGTGGCAGAGCATCATCATCGACGAGCTCGACCACGGACGCGCCATGCTCGCCCTCGGACGCTCGTCGGCCGGCGGACACGCCTTTGTCTTCGACGGCTACGACCGTCAGGGATTCGTGCACGTCAACTGGGGATGGGGCGGCATGAGCAACGGCTACTTCCGCACCTGCGCCCTGCTGCCGCCCACACAGGGCATCGGCGGCGCTGAAGGCGGATTCAACAACACCCAGTCGCTCGTCACCGGCATCCAGCGCCCGCAGGACGGCACGTTCAGCGATGTGGAGCTTGTCTCCTCCGAGGGTCTCGTGCCCTCACGCACGGCCGTCGCCCACGGCGAGACGGTAGACTTCGACCTCCACGGCACGCTCTACAACGCCGGATGGCAGGACGCCGAGGTGCGCTTCGGCCTCTTCGCGCTCGACGCCGACGGCGACACCGCCCTCGTATCGTCGCTCGACAGCAGCGACCTCATCGAGACGGGCTACTCCTACAGCGGACTCTCCTACACCGCCGTGTCGCTCGACGCGCTCACCGACGGCACCTACCGCCTCTACCCCGCCGCCCGCGCCGACGAGCCGGGCGCCGTATGGCAGCGCATCCGCGACGCCTATGTGGGCTACCCCAACTACCTCAACATATCGGTTGCCGGCGGCACCGCCACCCTCTCGGCACCCGACTATTTCTGCCTCAACGCCCGTGAGCTGACCCTCCCCGACGAGATGTACAGCGGCAAGCTGGCCCGCGTCAAGGCCCACATCGTCAACGACGGCGACGTAGACTACCTCGGCGACGTGCAGGTGGCCCTGCTCGACAAGCAGACCGGACGCATCGTCAAGCGCGGCACGACCGAAAGGGTAGACCTCGCGCCCGGCGACGATGCTGACGTGGCCTTCACCGATGCCTTCTCCGTCACGCCCGGCGAATACCTGCTCACCGTCATCGACGACGACGAGCGCCATATCTGCAACAGCAAGAGCGTCACCGTCGGCGCAGCCCCTGCCGCAGCCAAAGTAGAACCGGCCGAGCAGCTCGCCTTCAAGGGTACGGTAGACAAGGCCGGCCTTGACATCACCGCCCGCATACGCTGCACCGAGGGTGCCTACTCCGGCTACGCCTACTTCTTCATACTCAACGAGAGCGGCGCCGTAGAGCGCGGCCAGCTCGCCCCGCAGTTCTTCGCCGTCAAGGAGGGACAGACCGCCGACGTGCACTTCTCGGGTCCCTTCGAGAACGGTGTCGACGGCACCACCTACGTCGCCACGCTCCTGCTCTACGACGGAACATCGTACGCCACGCTCGAACCGCGCAGCCTCTCCACCTGCACCTTCACCCTCGGACAGGCCACCGGCATCGACGGCATCTCCGACATCGCCACCGACGCACCGCGCGAGGCTGCCGTCTACGGCATCAACGGCATGCGCGCCGCCGACCTGCAGCATCTGCCCAAGGGCCTCTACATCCTCCGGAGCGGCGGCAAGAGTTACAAGTTCACCAAACAATAGCAGTACGGCGGTCGCCTCACCCCACATCCCCGCCATACGACAATCCTAACATACGTCACTATGAACAAGAACACCATCATATCGCTTGCCGCCCTCGCCCTCACCGCGACTGCGGCCGGCCAGGCGCAGGCCCAGACCGACGGACGCCATACTCCGGCCCCGGAGTGGCACGGTCCGACCCTGCTGCACGACATCAGCGGCGGCAACCCCGCCGGCGACACCCGCACCCTGCGCACCCTCTCGGCCAAGAACGCGACACGCACCACGACGGCCGACGCCTTCAAGGGCCGCAAGTTCTACGGCTCGCTCATCAACAGCACCGACTGGGCCAGCACCTCCATCACCCAGGTGCCCTACGGCATCTACTCCTTTGAGATCGGCGACAACATCGCGCCCAAGGCCGAGATGACCGGCCTGTCGTACAACTTCATCTCCGGCGCATACACCGGCGGACAGTTCTTCGGCATCTACGCCATGGAGGTCATGGGCGGACTCAACGGCGCCCGCTACATCACGCTCGACACCGACAACTGGACCGAGCTGCGCAATGTCGCCCACGACGCCACCGAGCACTCCTACTCGCTCCTGGCCTCGACCATGTCGTACAATTATATAGACAACACTGTCTACACGATGCAGTACAACGATGCACTGAGCGGACTCGACTGGAGCAAGTACACGCCCGAGTACGACGCCATCGACAAGATCGCCACCTTCCGCGGCAAATATAATGTACTGGCCATGGCCACCACGCCCGACGGCGAGATGTACTTCATCAATGCCTACGGCGACCTCTACCACGTCGACAAGACCAACGGCCGCCCGGCCCTCATCGCCTGGACGGGTGTCACCCCGGCCCTCTACTCGCAGACGATGATGTACGACAACCGCACCGGACTCTTCCTCTGGGCCGCCGTGACGGGCAACGCCAACGTGCTCTACGCCGTCGATCCCGAGACCGCCGCCACCGAGCGCATCGCCGCCTTCAAGAAGAGCGAGCAGTTCACCGCCCTCTACACCACCGCCAACGAGGCCCGCGACGGCGCACCGGCCATCGTCGACGGCCTGCAGCTCGCCTTCAACCGCGACGGCAGCACCGACGGCACACTGTCCTTCACCATGCCCGCCACCACCTATGCCGGAGGGCCGCTCGACAAGGCCCTGCTCAACGTGTGGCTCGACGGCAAGAACCTGCGCGGCGTAGAGACCGCCGCCGGCGAGACGGTGAGCATACCCGTCGTCCTCACCGAGGGCAACCACTACATCGCCGTCAACACCAAGAACGACGAGGGATGGTCGCCCCTGGCCACCGTCAAGCAGTACGCCGGACACGACACGCCCCTCGCCCCCACCGGCGTGGACTTCACCGCAGCCGACGGCACCAACACCGTATCGTGGACGGCACCCGCAGGCGGCGTCAACGGCGGATATGTAGACGCGCAGAACCTGCGCTACACCGTCGTGCGCATGCCCGACAGCGTGGTCGTGGCCACCGCCTACGCACAGACATCGTACAGCGAACCGACCCCGTCGGCCCTCCACAGCTACTCCTACCGCGTGCAGGCTACCGCCGACGGCAAGGCCGGCGCATGGGCCGAGTCGCCCAAGGTGACCTGCGGCGACGCCTTCACCACACCCTACTCGCAGGGCTTCGACAGCCAGAGCGACTTCGAAGACTACTTCACCGTCATCGACAACGACGGCGACAGCACCACCTGGAAGTACCAGGAGTGGGGCAACATCGCACGCATGGACCTCTTATGGGACAGCAAGACGGCTGCCGACGACTGGCTCGTCACGCCCGCCGTATCGCTTGAGGGCGGCAAGAACTACCGCTACACCATCAATCTCAAGACCTACTCCAAGGGCTATCCCGAGCCCGTGCAGCTGCTCGTCGGCACCGACCCGAAGGACGTCAACTCCTTCACCCCCATCGCTCCCGTCGACACCATAGAGCTCTACGAGACCTATACGGACTACGCCAAGACCTTCAATATCGCCTCCTCGGGCAAATACTACCTCGCCCTGCGCTACCTCGGCGACAAGAGCAAGAACAGCAGCATGCTCCTCGTCAAGCGCATGTCGGTCGATGAGGTCGGTGCCACGGCCGCTCCCGCCGCCGTCTCCGCACTGAGCGTCACGGCCGGAGCCGACGATGCCATGCAGGCCACCGTCTCCTTCCGCACGCCGACCACGACGCTCGGCGACGCTCCGCTCACCGCACTGACCCGCGTCAATGTCTACCGCAACGCGGAGAAGACCCCCGTACACACCTTCGAGGCCCCGGCCACTGACGCCCCCCTCTCCTGGACCGACACCCAGGTGACGCGCGTCGGCATGAACGCCTACACCGTCAAGGCCGAGAATGCCGAGGGTGAAGGCGCCGCCGCTGCCGACTCCGCCTTCGTGGGCTGCTACGCCGCACCCTACCTCGAGACCTTCGCCTCGCGCTCGGCCGCCGGGCACTACACCGTGGTGATGAAGGGCATCGACGACGCCAACAAGGACTACTACCTCTGGAAGTACGACGAGAACAACCAGCGCATGAACATCTACGCCTTCAACGCGCAGGCCGGCAATACCGTCTCAGCCTGGCTCATCACGCCGCTCATCCGCCTCGACGCCAACTCCGTTTACCGCCTGGGCTACAAGAAGAGCTTCTCCGTCTACACCAAGACCGTCGGCGGCGACGTATACATGGGACGCGAAACGTCCGTCGAGGGTATGACCGACCTCATCGGCATACTCGAGCCCAACGCCTCCTACGGCATGGAGGACGGCGAGAACACCGCCGTCACCACCGAAGCCGGCAAGTACTGCTTCGGATTCGACATCGAGGCCACCGGCCAGTACGACAACATCATGGCCGACCTCGACGACATCTCCGTCACCTACGTCAAGTCGGCCTTCTCGCCCTACGCCTTCGGCCCGTTCAAGGTATCTCCCGACGCCAAGGGCGCACTGCGGACCACCCTCTCGGCCAAGGCCCCCACGGCCGACTACCAGGGCACGCCGCTGACCGACAACCTCACCGTGTACGTCTACCGCGGCAACGCCTCGCTGCCCGTATACACCAAGACCGACGTCGCTCCCGGCACCACCTTCACATGGACCGACACCGACGCGCAGCAGGGCACCAACACCTACTCCATCGTCGCAGCCAACAGCCACGGACGCAGCGAGACCTCCACAGCCTCGGCCTACGTAGGCATCGACCGCCCGTCGCAGGTAGCGTCGCTCGCCGTCAAGGGCAATGCCGACAACACCTCGGCCGTCATCACCTGGGGCGCACCCGCCAAGGGACACAACGGCGGTGTCGTCATCGCCGACGCGCTCACCTACCGTGTGATGCGCTACGACGCCACCGAGCGCACCCTCACCACCGTGGCCGACGACATACATGACCGCTCCTACACCGTCGACCACGCCGACCTCAAGCACCAGGAAGCCGTCTACTACGCCGTCGTGGCCAAAAACGAGGCCGGCATCGGCGACACCATCATCGCCTACACCGTGCTCGGCCCGCTCTACACCCTGCCCTACCACGAGTCGTTTGCCGACAAGCAGCTGCAGACCACCCCGTGGACCATCTCCTCGCAGAACACCAACGTGCTCAACTGGGGCGTGAGCGAACCGACCGGACAGGCCTACAACGCCGCCACACCGCAGGACGGCGACGGCGGATGCGCCTACTTCTACAACGGGTCGTACTACCAGACCTACGCCGGAGCAGGATTCATCTCGCCCAAGATCGCCCTCGGCGGACAGAAGACCGCCCTCACTTTCTGGGTATACAACTATCCCGCCAAGTATGACCAGCTGCCCTACGTGCTCGTCTACGGACGCGCCGACGACGGCGAATACGAGGAGATCGCCCGCTACGTCGTGAGCACCGACGACGATACCGAGGAGTGGAAGCAGTACACCGTAGACCTCAGCCGCTACAGCACCAGCCACTACGTCAACATCGGATTCTACGCCTACACCGCCGGATACCAGGAGTGCATCTACCTCGACAACATCGCCATCGGCGACGAGGCCACCGGCATCAGCACACCCGGCACCGACGCCTCGCAGACGGTACGCACCGAGTGGTACGACATGAGCGGACGCCGAGTGGCCCAGCCCACCCACGGCGTATACCTCCGCAAGACCGTCCATGCCGACGGCACCCTTACCACCGACAAGATACTGCGGTAACCGCCGCCATACCCTCAACGCAAGCCCGGCACTCTATCTCGGAGTGCCGGGCTTTTGCGTATCCATGCCCAAGGCAAAGCACCGCCCGACGACAGGCAAAGCACATCCCGACGACAGGCAAAGCACCGCCCGGATGCGAGTACGCGGTACCGCGTACTGCAGTTACCCCCACGCGTACTCGAGTACGGGGCCCGCGTACTGAAGCCCGTACTCCCCCCGCCCGGCCGCCCGGCAACGCCCCGTTTGGCGGACAGGCGCCCGAAAAAGCGAGAAAATAAGCGGCCCGATACACGATATTGGGAAAAATACGTATATTTGCACCCTGTTTGAAAACCATTTGTACAGTATATGAACAGTACGCTACACCATATCGACCGCATCGCGCGCCTCCGCCTGCTCCTGCTCGTGGCCATGGCGCAGATATGCATGGCCTGCAGCAGCCACGCCGACAGCACGCCCGACAATCCCGGCACCACCGCACCCGACTGGGCCGACACCTCGCTCTGGTACGGCGGCAGCCAGCGCCTGTCACACGCCGACGCCTCGCAGCCCGACGTATTCTACCTTCTGCCCACCTGCGTGACGGCATGGACCGACAGTACCGGCACCCTCCGCTACAACGCCGACCCCGCCAGCACCGCCCACCGCGAGGCATGGCGGCTCTCGGCCGAACTGGCCGACACCATCTTCGCCATCCGCGCCAACCTCTACCTGCCCTACTACCGCCAGGCCGTATTTGAGGGTCTGGAGGGCGAGCACGCCGAAGAAGCCTACGCCGTGGCCACCCGCGACGCCCTCGACGCCTTCGACCACTATCTGAAGCACTACAACCACGGCCGCCGCTTCATCCTCGCCGGATACAGCCAGGGCGGCAAGATGGTCGCCGAGATACTCAAGCACATCGGCGACGACACCTACTCGCGCCTCATCGCCGCCTACGTGGTGGGCTTCGGCATCACCGCCGCCGACACCGCCACGCAAGCCGGACACCGCATGCCGCACATACGGCTGGCCACCGACTCCACGGCAACGGGCGTGACGGTCAACTTCAACAGCGTGACCTCCACCGACGCCGTCTGCCCCTTGCTCTGCCGCGACAATATCGGCTGCATCAACCCCGTGACATGGACCACCGGCAGCCAGCCGGCCGTACTCCTCGCCGCCGGCGGGAAGGCCAAGGCCGACGATGCGCGCTTCCCCTATGCCACCGCCGCCAGGCCCGCACAAGACGGCACGGCCGTCACGGTAGCCGTCGACACGGCCAGCCACGTGCTCGTCGTCGGGGGCATCGACGCACAGCGCTACTTCCTGCCCGACCTGCAGCACTTCTTCCCCGTAGGCAACCTCCACCTGCAGGAGCTCTTCTTCTACGGCGACCTGCTCCGCCACAACGTGCTGCTCCGCAGCCGACAGTAATCCACCCGCAACACACCGACCGCACACATGCAACTACTCCGCCACATCTCCCGCCTCGTCAGCAAGTACATGGCCCTCTTCGTCATCGCCATGGCCATACTGGCCCTGCTTGCCCCCGAGGCCGTCAGCTTCATCAAGACCAGTTACATCAACCCGCTGCTGGGCATCGTCATGTTCGGCATGGGCCTGACGCTCAAGCCCCGCGACTTCCGCATCGTGTTCAGCCACCCCAAGGACGTGGTGGTCGGCGCCGTGGCCCAGTTCACCATCATGCCCCTGCTGGCCTGGCTCCTGGCCAAGACCTTCGGTCTGTCGCCCGAGCTCACCGTGGGCGTCATCCTCGTGGGCACCTGTCCCGGAGGCACGTCGTCCAACGTGATGACCTACCTCTCCAAGGGCGACGTGGCCCTGTCGGTAGGCATGACGGCCGTCTCGACCGTGCTGGCTCCGCTGATGACCCCGCTGCTCACTTACGCCTATGCCGGACAGACGGTCGACGTAGACATGGCGGCCATGTTTCTCTCCATTATCCAGGTGGTGATACTGCCCATCGCCCTGGGATTTGTCATCAACCACTTCTTCGCACGCGCCGCCGAGCGGGCGGCCGACTTTCTGCCGCTGGTGTCGACGCTCGCCATCGTCGCCATCGTCGGGGCGGTGGTCGGCGTCAACGCCGACCGGCTCATGCACTGCGGCATGCTGGTGCTGGGCATCGTCATCCTGCACAACGTGCTCGGCTACGCCCTCGGCTACGGCGCAGCCCGACTGATGAAGATGGACACCACCAAGTGCCGCGCCGTATCGATAGAGGTGGGCATGCAAAACTCGGGACTGGCCACCTCGCTGGCCACCGTACACTTCGCCCAGTACCCTCTGGCCACCGTTCCGGGAGCCGTGTTCAGCGTGTGGCACAACATCTCCGGGGCCGTCCTGGCCAACATCTTCCTCCGTCAGGACGAGAAGCGCGAGGGCAAGAAGCGGGATTGAGTAGACGAAAGATATTCTCACATAACATATACTACGTAAACACAGAAAAGATGAACACCATGCACAAGACTTTATCCGCCGTCTTTGCCCTGCTCATGACCGTACTCACGGCAACGGCACAGACGGGATGCTGCGGCAGCGCGGCCTGCAAGAGCCCCGCCGCCCAAAATGCCGTCACCATAGGCGGCCACCGGTTTGTCGACCTCCAGCTGCCCAGCGGACTGCTCTGGGCCGAGACCAATGTCGGGGCAGCCGACCCCATCGCCTGGGGCCAGCTCTTCGCCTGGGGCGAGACACAGTCCAAGAACGACTGTTCGCAGGAGACCTACCGCTACGGCACCGACTACGAAAAGCCGGAGAAATACAATTCCGCCGACCGCAAGACCCTGCTCGACGCCAACGACGACGCCGCCAGCACCGCCTGGGGCGCTCCCTGCCGCATGCCCACCGACAAAGAGTTTGAAGAGCTCAGCGACGAGGCCAACTGCACCTGGACGTGGGTCAAGATACCCGTGGCCGGTGCCGACTCCCTAGCCGGATTTGAGGTGAAGAGCGTGCGCAACGGCAACACCATCTTCCTGCCCGCCGCCGGAGCGCGCAACGGCAAGGAGACCGTACTCCAGGGCGAGAACGGCGCCTACTGGACCAAGTCGCTCAACCCCGACAACTGCGGCGACGCCTTCACCTTCTCCTACTACTTCGCCAACTACCGCCTCTACTCCAACGCCCGCTATATCGGCAGCAGCGTGCGCCCCGTCGTCGCCAAAGACGATGCGCCCGCACCCGGCAAGGGATGCTGCGGCGCCGGAGAAGGCTGCCATTAGCAGCCAGTCGTGTACATAAGCGCAATATCCTGACAAGTGTAATGTAAACAACAACCCAACCACAATGAGAAAGACACAGATTACCCTTCTCGCCCTGGCCGTACTCTCCATGACCGCCATGGGCTGCAAGACCTCGCCCAAATCCTCCGACACCGACTCCGTCAGCGCCGACACCACAAACGCCGCCGACACCGTGACGGTAGACAGCGTAGTATACAAGGCTGAGAAAGACTCCACCATCTCCTGCTACATCCGTGCAGAATATCCGCAAGGCGACGACAGCCTCGCCATCGGCATAAAGGAGTACATCGCCCAGCAGCTTGCCGCCCTCTACATGCCCGTCAACAACCTCGAAGAAGAGCAGCGCAGCCAATACCCGCTGTACAAGGGCAGCGTGCTCGACGGACAGAAGGTGGTCGACTACTACGGCAAAGGCACCATGAGATTCTTCGCCGCCGACCAGAAGCAGATGATGGCGGAAATGGAGTGGGTCCCCGAAGACACACCCCGGTACTACGAGAAGATCACCATCACCAAGAAGTACGAGACCCCGAAGTACGTGCTCTACAGTGCCGCTGACGAGAGCTACCAGGGCGGTGCCCACGGATCGTACGCCTACTACTACACCAATATCAGCAAGATCTCCCACAAGGTGCTCGCCCAGACCGTGGACACCACCCTCACCCGCACACCCGCTGTGCAGGCTCTGCTCCGCAAGGGCATACTGCAGTACATGAAGGACTGCGGCAGCGAGATGAAGGAGTCCGAGCTCAAGGACGCCCTCATGCTGCCCGATGACGGACACATACCCCTGCCCGTACACACCCCGTGGCTCGAGAAGCGCGGCGTCTGCTTCGCCTACCAGCAGTATGAGATCGCCCCCTACGCCGTGGGCGTCATCGACTTCATCATACCCTACAAGGACATCAAGAAGTACCTCTGCAAGGAAGCCCAGGCCCTCGTGGAGCAATGACGGCATCCGGCAAACGTATCCGCACACGTTGCATACCAGCCCCGCAGGATAAGTTGCCCAATACAAGCGTTTGGAACATCCTGCCCCGTAGGTTGCGAAAATTCCACGGGATTCGTCATCTGTGATAATCTCTACAACCCCGCATAACCCCGTTACGTCCCTATGCGACTTGTTGTTTGCGATGTCTTTACCGGGCACCAATATTTCAAAGCAGAACATGCAATCCACAGCCCTGCAAGGGCGTAACGGTCGCAGCCCAGGGTGAGCCGTTTGCGTCAGCAAACGGTGTAACCCTGGGTTTCCATGTATCCGGATGGCGGCTGGCCTGTAAGGTCAGCACAACTGAAGGTGTATTGTGGTGACCTTACAGGCCACCCTGCACGCACCCACGCAAAACCCAGGGTGACGCTTCGCGGCTGTCGCCGCTCCGCTTACCCTGGGCTGCGGACGTTACGCCCCTGCAGGGCTGGTATATGTGACATACTCTTGCGTTGTTTCT
>CAVHOL010000061.1:0-17452 GCA_963637655.1 bacterium
CGGGCTATGCGACTGAAGAAGGACGAAAAAGATGCCGGATAAAAACAAAAAGACGCAAAGAGCATACCCGTCAAAATTGAATTTGATAATGCGTGGAATTTTTAGAACACGCCATAAGCAACTACAAAAAAAGAAGAAAATATATGGAAAAGAAAAACTATGCTTTCGACAAGACCAACTTCGTCTTGCTCGCAGTAGGCATGATCGTTGTCATCATCGGCTTCATCCTGATGAGCGGCGGCAATTCTGACGAACATACCTTCGATGCCGCCATCTTCAGCACACGCCGCATCTGCGTAGCCCCCATCGTATGCTTCGCAGGCTTCATCTCCATGATCTACGCCATCATCCGCAAGCCCAAAGACAACTGACCGTACACGCGGCACAGACAGACACACCTTCAACAACCCAAAACATCAAGCAAACGTGAGTTGGTTACAAGCACTCATCCTCGGCCTCATACAGGGCCTCACTGAGTATCTACCCGTCAGCAGCAGCGGCCATCTGGCCATCGGCGCACATCTCTTCGGCATCGACGGAGCCGACAATCTGACCTTCACCATCCTCGTACACGTAGCCACCGTGCTCAGCACCCTTGTCATACTGTGGAAGGAAATAGACTGGATACTGAAGGGCCTCTTCCGCTTCCAGCTGAACGAGGAAACCAAATATTTCGGCAACATCGTCCTCTCCATGATACCCGTCGGCATCGTGGGCGTATTCTTCAAGGACAAGGTGGAGCAAGTCTTCGGCGAAGGCCTCCCCATCGTGGGCGCCATGCTTCTGCTGACCGCCGTCCTCCTCATCTTCTCCTACTACGCCAAGCCCCGCCAGAGCGAGCACATCAGCTGGTGGCAGGCACTCGTCATCGGCATCGCGCAAGCCTGCGCCGTCATGCCCGGACTGTCGCGCTCCGGATCGACCATCGCCACCGGCCTGCTCTGCGGCTGCAAGAAAGAGAAGCTCGCACAGTTCTCTTTCCTCATGGTCATCCCGCCCATCCTCGGCGAAGCCCTACTCGACGTGCTCAAAGGCATCAAGGGCGAAGAGGCCTTCGGCGGCATCGACACGTTCCCGCTGGTTGTCGGCTTCGTGGCCGCCTTCCTCTCGGGCTGCCTCGCCTGCAAGTGGATGATCAATATCGTGAAGAAAGGCAAACTCGTGTACTTCGGCATCTACTGCGCCGTAGCCGGTGCCGTCACCCTCCTGTGCTCGCTCCTGTAATACGGCTTTCACCCTATGAGTAGAACGACCATGAATTTTCTGGCAGGCGAGGTCATCGCCATCAACAAGCCCTACCGCATGTCGAGCTTCGGAGCCCTGGCGCGCGTGCGCTACCTCATCTCGAAACGGCTGGGCGTCAAACGCGTGAAAACAGGACACGCCGGCACGCTCGACCCCCTGGCCACCGGCGTGCTCGTACTCTGCACCGGCCGCATGACCAAGCAGATAGAGAGCCTGCAGGCCCACATCAAGGAATATACGGCCACCCTGCAGCTCGGAGCGACCACCGCTAGCTACGACAAGGAACACGAGGTGAACGCCACCTTCCCCACCGCACACATCACCCGCCAGCTCATCCTCGACACGCTCACCCGGTTTGTGGGCGACATACAGCAGGTGCCCCCGACATACAGCGCCTGCAAGGTCAACGGCGACCGAGCCTACGAGCTGCGCCGCAAGGGGCGCGACGTGGAACTGGCCCCCAAAAACATACACATCGACGAGATAGAACTGACCTCGTTCGACGAGGAGAAGATGCAGATGAGCATCCGCGTGGTCTGCGGCAAGGGCACCTACATCCGCGCACTGGCCCGCGACATCGGCCGCGCGCTCGGCAGCGGCGCCTACCTCACCGCCCTGTGCCGCACACGGTCGGGCGACGTCAGACTGGAAGACTGCATCGACTTCGACAAATTAGAAACCTGGCTCGACCAGATTGAAATAGAAACCAACGTAGAGAACAACAAGCAATGAAGTTATCACAATTCAAATTCAAGCTACCCGAAGAGCAAATCGCACTCTACCCCCACAGTATCGTGCGCGAATTCACCAACGCCGACGGCCAGAAGGAATCCTTCCGCGTCACCCGGCGCGACGAATGCCGACTGATGGTCCTGCACCGCAAGTCACAGCGGATAGAGATGTTCAAGAAAGACGAACAGGGCAACCCCATTGAAGGCGAATATCTGGACTTCCGCAACATACTCGACTATTTCGACGAGGGCGACACCTTCATCTTCAACGACACCAAGGTATTCCCCGCACGCCTCTACGGCACCAAGGAGAAGACCGACGCCAAGATAGAAGTGTTCCTCCTGCGCGAGCTCAACGAGGAGATGCGTCTCTGGGACGTGCTCGTGGAGCCCGCACGCAAGATACGCATCGGCAACAAGCTCTTCTTCGACGAGAGCGGCACCATGGTCGCCGAGGTCATCGACAACACAACCAGCCGCGGACGCACGCTGCGCTTCCTCTACGACTGCCCCCACGACGAGTTCAAGCGCGAGCTCTACTCCCTGGGCGAGGCACCGCTGCCCCGCTACATCATTGACCGCCGCGAAGACCACCACGCCACCAAAGACGACTTCACCGACTTCCAGTGCATCTTCGCACAAAACGAGGGAGCCGTCACCGCACCCGCCACCGGACTGCACTTCAGCCGCGAACTGATGAAGCGCATGGAGATACGCGGCTTCAACTTCGCCTACATCACCCTGCACTGCGGACTCGGCAACTTCCACGACATCGAGGTGGAAGACCTCACCAAGCACAAGATGGACTCCGAGCAGATGCACATCGGTGCCGAAGCCTGCAAGACCGTCAACAACGCCAAGCGCAACGGCCACCACGTGTGCGCCGTAGGCACCAGCGTGGTCAAGGCCACCGAGACCGCCGTAGGCACCGACGGTATGCTCAAGGAGTACGAGGGATGGACCAACAAGTTTATCTTCCCGCCCTACGACTTCGGACTGGCCGACTGCATGATCGCCAACTTCTACCACCCCTACTCCACCCTTCTGATGGAAACGGCCGCATTCGGCGGCTACGACATCGTCATGGAAGCCTACGAGACCGCCGTCAAGCACGGATACATGTTCGGCTGCTACGGCGACTCACTGCTTATCCTCAACGACTGACATGCACAAGGCTTACCTTTCCTTGGGAACGAACATAGGCAACCGCAAGCGCAACATCCGCGATGCGGTTGCCCTTTTGTCTTCCATGGCCGGCACCGTGGTACGCCTCTCGTCGCTCCACGAGACAGAACCGTGGGGCTTCGACTCCCCCAACCGGTTTATCAATGCCTGCCTGCTGCTCGACACCCCCCTCACCCCCACCGGACTGCTGCAAGCCACCCAGGACATCGAAAAGCGGATGGGCCGCACCGAGAAATCGGTCAACGGCCAGTACCACGACCGCATCATCGACATCGACATCCTTCTGTACGACGACATCACCGTCGACCTGCCGCAACTGCACATTCCCCACCCCCACATGCACGAGCGCGACTTTGTGATGATCCCCCTCGCCGAGATCCGGCAGCCATAACAGAAGTGCGCTGCCATAGACGGAAAACCGCTTCCGGCACCTCTGCATTTGTGAAAATACCTTTCACCGCCACCCATGCTCCGCAAAAGAATTCCTTTGCGGATTTTTTGTTCCCACAATACTTTATACAAATCGGGAAAAGGTGTTTACGCACACAACAGGTTACAAATTCATATTTATCCACAACATAAAATCAATCCCGATTTTCAAGAGTTAGCACGAATTGTCATTTTGTCAATAAAAGCGCCATATTCACAATACATAAATCAGACAAAATAAAACACGATTCCGACATGGAAACATATACAGAAACAAAATGAAATATGTAAAATTATAACACAACAAGAGAACCAACGCGACCGGAAGCAAGAAAATCAGTTATTAAATTGCGTTAAAGGAAAGAACAACTTACAGATTAAAAGTGTATATTTGCAATACAAAAAGAAAAACAGACATGTCGCCGACGACATCTTTTCTTATGAATAGAATCTCTCTTATAATAAAATAACACTGTCAAAAAAATTGCTTAAGAAATCATATCCGAAAGGCAACCCTCGTGAGAAGGTTGCCTTTTTCTTTTCTCTTTCCCCATTCTCAGTTTCGCATCCAATGCCCGTTTTGACCACCCTTGCAGGAACATACCGCAAGAAGACGGTACATCTCCCAGCCCTGCAGGGCAGGATTTACAAGATAAGCAGACGGCTACATCCGGACCGGAATTGTACAAAGGCCTTGTACGGACACTACAAAGGCCTTGTAGTCTTCGTACAAGGCCTTTGTAGCGACAGTACAAGGGCCTTGTAGCAACCGTACAAGGCCCTTGTACAAAATATGAAAAATTCAATTGGAAAATCAATAAAAAGTATTCGGAAATCCAAAGTTTCCTTATCCTTGTCCTCCCGTGCACACGGTTATTTTCCTCCGCGCTCGAGCAGGTCCGGACGCAGGCGGCGCGTACGCTCCATAGCCTGGTCGATCTCCCACTCCTTGATCTTGGCCTCATTGCCGCTCAGCAGAATGTCGGGCACACGCCAGCCCTTGTAGTCGGCCGGCCGTGTGTAGATGGGGGCAGACAGCAGGTCGTCCTGGAAACAGTCGCTCAGCGCGCTCTGCTCGTCGCCGATCACGCCCGGCACGACACGCACGATGGCATCGGCCATCACCGCCGCAGCCAGTTCGCCGCCCGTGAGCACATAGTCGCCGATGCTGATCTCGCGCGTGATGAGATGGTCGCGCACACGCTGGTCGATGCCCTTGTAGTGTCCGCAGAGGATGATGATGTTCTCCTTCAGCGACAGGTCGTTGGCCACATGCTGGTCGAACTGTTCGCCGTCGGGCGAGGTGAAGATGATCTCGTCGTAGTCGCGCTCGGCCTTGAGCGCACTGATGCAGCGGTCGATAGGTTCGCACTGCATCACCATACCGGCAAATCCGCCGTAGGGATAGTCGTCTACGCGGCGCCACTTGTCGGTGGAGTAGTCACGGAGATTGTGCAGGTGTATCTCCGCCAAACCTTTCTTCTGTGCCCGGGCGAGGATCGACTCGTTGACAAATCCTTCTATCATCTCGGGCAATACAGTGATGATGTCTATTCTCATATCGGGTACAAAGATAGTCAAAATCGCGGACAATTCCGGCCTTGCACCGTAACGAATTGCGCGCAAGCGTGTCTCATCCCGCCGTCTTCGGTCTGCCGCGAGACCCATCGGCGGGGCAAAGGGGTGTATCTTGGGCCGGCACGGTCAGACGCCGGTATTCCGGTGGAGCCGCTTCACGTCGCCGTCCCACAGCTCGCGCATGTCGTCCGTGTCGTCGGGCTCGGCAAAGTCGGTGACGTGCAGCACGTAGTCACCCGTCAGGGCGCTCCGCTCGATCCGCAGTTCCACGTATTCCGTCACGTCGTCGCCGTCCCATCTGAAACGGAACCGTCCGGACTTGTCGACGTTCAGTATGCGGGCTGACTTTGTCTGGTGTTCTCCCGACACGTTGCCCCAGGTGAAGGTGAGCGTGTCGTCCGTGCGTGTCACCTCATTGGCTATCCAGCGCTGCATGCCTTCCGCCGTGCTTATCAGTGACCAAATGGTGGCAAACGAGCGTGAGCGAAGTTCATACTCCAAGGCCATCCTTTGTTTTACCATAGTATATATTTAGTGTTGTTCGATAGTTGTATTTGCAAAAATAGGAAAAAACATACGGACGGACGAAAAAAATCAGAAAAAGTTTTGTGTATTCATATTATTGTATTACCTTTGCACCCGCAAAACAACGATGGCGGGATAGCTCAGCTGGTTAGAGCGCATGATTCATAATCATGAGGTCCCCAGTTCAATCCTGGGTCCCGCTACGAGCAAGACAGGCAATCAAGAACAATGTTCTTGGTTGCCTTTTTGTTTTTAACAAGATAGAATTGCACGGCAAGCCGTGAAGTTTCACGCGACAGGACAAAGTCGGGAAAATGCGTTTGGAACAAAGCGCATGTCTTAGCCGTCAGCTGAGTGAACAACTACCGCTTGCGTTGTGCTCCATAAGCGACAAAGCCGAGGGTGCCTCTTCGTTTTTTCAGTATAAATTCCAAATCCGAAACTTGAATAACTTAATTTACCAACGAGAAAAGCGGAAGAACCATTTTTAGAACCCGCATAAATGATGTCGCGTTTTGTTTTTGTACACTTCCCGAGCATTCGTCTTCCATATTTGTTTGCCGGCTCGGCAAATTTTCCTATTTTTGCATCCGTTAGAACGTCACAATATGAAAACAAGAACAGAATGCATATCACTAATTGCTTCCCATACAGACGAATTGAAATCCGCATTCGGCATAAAGTCTTTGCGCATATTCGGTTCCGTATCACGCAATGAGCAAAAAGAGGGAAGCGATATTGACGTTTGTGTAGACATGGCCCCAAAAATGTTTTTGATCGTCCGGCTGAAACGCTTTCTGGAAGACCTGCTACAATGTTCTGTAGACATCGTAAGAATGCACAAACATATCAACCCCTACCTGCTCGAAGAAATCAACAAAGACGGCATTTATGTTATCCAATAGAACACTTGGACTTTTACACCAGATCGACAATGCAATCCAACAATTGCAAGAATGGAACAAAGACATTGTCAGTTCCGACAATTACTATTGCTCTCCTGAAGGGATGAAAAACCTTGCAGCCAGCTGCATGCTGATAGAGGCAATCGGTGAAAGCGTCAAGCAAATAGACAAAGCGACAGACGGAACATTACTGGCGGAGCGTCCCGAAATCCCATGGAAAGACGTCATTGGCATACGCAACCATATAGCCCATGGGTACTTTGACATAGACGGTGATGTAGTTCTTGATGTTATCAAAAACGACTTGGACACATTGAAAACAGCAATCCGGTATTTTATTGAAAAGAAAATATAGGAAGCGGCCAACGCTGACCCATACACACAGGTCCTGCCTTCAGCATTCGACCTATACAACCTTTGCATACACAACCCAACCCTAAAAAAACCACTACGATGAAAAAACATCTGTTGACCGTGCTGTTTTGCGCAGTCGCCCTACTTGCAGGCGCACAGCCTGCCCCCATCACCACCACCGTACCCGCCCGTCCCGCCGGCCAGACCGACGTGCTCCGCCTGGCCCTGCCCAAGATGAAGACCGTGCGGGTAGGCTTCGTCGGCGTCGGAATGCGCGGCGCATCGGCCGTAGACCGCTGGTGCAACATCGAGCAGACCGAGATCAAGGGCATCTGCGACGTGCGTCCCGAATATGTGGAGAAGGCGCAGCAGACCCTGAAGAGATACGGCAAGCCCCAAGCCACACTGTACAGCGGCTCGGCCGAAGCCTACAAGAAGATGTGCGAGCGCAAGGACATCGACCTCATCTATATCTGCACCGACTGGGCCAGCCATGTGCCCATCGCCCTGTACGCCATGGAGCACGGCAAGAACGTAGCCATAGAAGTGCCCGCTGCCACCAGCCTCGAAGACATCTGGGCCCTCGTCAACACGGCCGAGCGCACACGCCGCCACTGCATGATGCTCGAAAACTGCGTCTACGACTTCTTCGAGGCCGCCACGCTCAACATGGCACAGCAGGGACTGTTCGGCGAAGTGCTGCACGTCGAGGGATCGTACCTGCACAACCTTGACGACTTCTGGGGCGAATACTGGAACAACTGGCGTCTCGACTTCAACCAAAAGCACCGCGGCGACGTCTACCCCACCCACGGCATCGGACCCGACTGCCAGGTGCTCGGCATCCACCGCACCGACCGCATGGCCACCCTGGTAGCCATGGACACCAAGGCCGTCAACGGCCCCAAGCATGTAGAGAAGAACACGGGCAAGCCCTGCACCGACTTCCAGAACGGCGACCAGACCTCCACGCTCATACGCACGCTCAACGGAAAGACCATGCTCATACAGCACGACGTGATGACGCCGCGCCCCTACAGCCGCAGTTTCCAGATCGTCGGCGCCGACGGTTACGCCAGCAAGTATCCCATAGAGGAACTGCTGCTGCGCTCCACACAGATGAGCGGCGAGAAGGCCGACTACCAGAACCTCAACGCCCACGAGTCTATGCCCGACTCACTGCGCAATGCGCTCCTGGCCAAGTACACCCCCGATTATATCAAGGAGATCGAGGAAAAGGCCCGGAAGGTGGGCGGCCACGGCGGCATGGACTATATCATGGACTACCGCCTGGTACACTGCCTGCTCAACGGACTGCCCCTCGACATGGACGTCTACGACATGGCCGAGTGGTGCTGCATCGGCGAACTGTCGGCCCTGTCCATCACCCACGGCTCGGCACCCGTAGAAGTGCCCGACTTCACTCGCGGCGCATGGCTGAAGAAGTGACGGGGAGAGAGCATTCCGTCCATGAATTATTTTGCATTGTCTCCTTTTTGGCGTAACTTTGCATGAGAAGACGGGCCACACACGGCCCGTCTTCTCAAAACGATTGTACATGGACATAGAAAAACAAAAGGAACTGCTCCTCAAGCAGGACGGACTGTCACGGACACTCGGCATGGACTTCATCTCCACACCCGAGCCGGACACCTGCAAAGCCACGATGAAGGTAGACCACCGCAACCGCCAGGTGTTCGGTTTTCTCAGCGGCGGAGCAAGCCTCGCCCTGGCCGAAAACCTTGCGGGGGTCGGCTCGCTCGCCCTCTGCCCCGAAAAAATATGCGTGGGCATCAATGTGAACGCCAGCCACGTCAAGGCAGTGCTCGAGGGCGACACCGTCACGGCCACGGCCCGGATACTGCACAAGGGACGCACACTGCACACCTGGCAGGTGAACATCACCAACAGCCGGGGCGACCTGATCTCTACGGTACAGGTGACCAACTTCATCCTCAACAAGCCCAAGCCATGACCAGCACCGCGATGTACCGTCTGCCCCACGCAGAACACTACACCCGGCTCACGCAGCGCGAAGACGAACCCGAAATTGTCGGTTCGCTGACGTCTCTCAACGGCCGGAGCGGATTTGTCATTGCCCCCTTCGCCCCGTCGGAAGACTGCCCCATTCTGTTGCTCCGTCCCGACGAGGAACGCACCGTACCCCTACCGGCATCCCTTTCCCCTTCCGCAACGATACTCACCGACACGACCGACGCTGACGAACGCCGCCGCTACGCCGCCGACTTCGGCAGATTTCATACCGCGCTCGCCGACGGCGAATTCCACAAACTTGTGCTCTCCCGTACACATCGTCTGACCATTGCAGCGAGCGGCGAAGAACGGTCCGACGACACCCTGACCGGCATTTTTCTCCGGGCCTGCACCCTTTACCCCCACCAGTACGTCGCCCTCTTCTCCACCCCCAAGAGCGGCACATGGCTCGTTGCCACACCCGAGATACTCATTGAGGGCACGGGCAACACCTACGCCACAATGGCCCTCGCCGGGACGATGGCTGTCCCGGAAGGAACGGCTGAAAATGACGTCATCTGGAGCGACAAGAACAGAGACGAACAGCATATCGTGGAAGAATACATCGAGGCTTGCATCAGCCGGCTGGCCGCCGCACACGACAAACACGGCCCCTACACCGCACGCGCAGGCCAACTCTTGCACCTGCGCACTGACTTCCGCTTCACCCTCGCCGACACCCGGCACCTGGGCGACCTGCTCGCCGCCCTCCACCCCACCCCGGCCGTCTGCGGCCTGCCCAAGAGCGAGGCGGCGGCATTCATCCTCGACTACGAGTCGGCCCCCCGCCGCTACTACAGCGGCTTTTCCGGTCTGCTCGGCCCCGGCCGCCAGACCCACCTCTATGTCACCCTGCGCTGCATGAGCATCGACGGCAGCGTCTGCACCCTGCACGCCGGAGGCGGTCTGCTCAGCGAAAGCACCGAACAGAGCGAATGGGACGAGACCGAAGCCAAGATGGGCACCATGCGCAACGTACTGCGGAAGCAGGCATAGTGCCGGCGGCCGCACCCGGCCGTATGCCCCACGTTTCACACGTTTTCCGATATTCAGACCTTATCATTCCACTTCTTATCATCTTCACTTCACGGTGTACAGCGACAAAGAAAACATCAACATACTCACGGCCGTTCTTGTCGGCCACGGCATACGGCACGCCGTGGTGTGCCCCGGAAGCCGCAACGCCCCCATCGTACACAATCTCAACGAGCATCCCGACATCGTCTGCCACCCCGTCACCGACGAGCGCAGCGCCGGCTTCTACGCACTGGGCATTGCCCAAGCCACCGGCTGCCCGGTAGCGGTATGCGTCACGTCGGGCACGGCCCTGCTCAATCTGGCCCCCGCAGCCGCCGAAGCGATGTACCAGCATCTGCCCTTCGTCATCATCTCCGCCGACCGCCCGCAACAGTGGATCGGACAGCTCGACGGACAGACCCTGCCCCAACCCGGTGCCCTCGGCACCTTCGTGCGACGCGCTGTCGACCTGCCTGAGCCGCACAACGACGAGGAGCGCTGGCTTTGCAACCGGCTTGCCAACGAGGCGCTCGTCGCCGCCACACTCCACCAAGGCGCGCCCGTACAGATCAACGTGCGCATCAGCGAACCGCTGTTCCGCTTCGACACCGGGCGGTTGCCCGACGAGCGCATCTTCACCCTGCTCCGCGACAGCGCATCCGTACATGCCACATTCCACAGACTGGCCGAACGCATGGCCCAGGCCGAGCGTCCGCTGATTGTCATCGGACAAGCGCCGCAGGGCCTCATCGCTCCGGCGACATGGCAGCGGCTGACCGGGCGGTACACGGTATGGGCCGAACCGCTCTCCTGTCCGCTTCCCACCACCCTGCACTTCGACGAGGCCGTGCGCCTCGTCACGTCCGACCGGTTGTCCGACGACGAGCGCAAGGCATACACCCCCGACTACGTCGTGTACCTCGGCGACACGCTGGTGAGCAAGCCCGCCCGCCGTTTTCTCCGTGCCGCCGGCGCACCGTCGTGCTTCGTCACGCCCGACCCGTCCGCGGTGTCCGACCCGCTGATGTCGCTCTCCACCATCGTAGCGTGTCCTGTCCAAGACACCGGTCTGCTCCTCGAGGAACTCATCGTCGGCACTAGCGAGACAGAAGAGCAGAAAGCCTTCCGCCGCCGCTGGCAACGGCTGATGGCACACGCCGCAACGTGCGCCGAGACCTTCTGTCCCGAATACTCGCAGATGGCCGCCGTGCAGTATTTCGAGCAGCAGCTCGAAGACCTCGACAGTACCCTGCACATACACTACGCCAACAGTTCGGCCATACGCCTGGCCAACATCTACGCCGCGCACTATGTATGGTGCAACCGCGGGGTGAACGGCATCGAGGGGTCACTGTCTGCTGCGGCCGGATACTCGCTCGCCAGCGACGGCCTCACGGTGTGCATCATCGGCGACCTGAGCTTCTTCTACGACCAGAATGCCCTGTGGAACCAAGGACTGCAAGGCAACCTCCGCATACTGCTCCTCAACAACGGCGGCGGAAGCATCTTCCGCCAGTTGCCCGGACTTGACCGCAGTCCGGCTGCCGACCGCCTCGTCGGTGCCGCCCACCACACCACGGCCGAAGGCATCTGCGCCCAAAACGACATCGGCTACCTCGCGGCACACGACACGGCATCGATGCACATCGGCATCGTCAGCCTCCTCACCCGCCAGGCCACCCGCCCCATGCTGCTCGAAGTGTTCACCGACGGAGAGCGCGACGTGCAGGCCGTCAGCCAGTACTACAAGATGATACAAGACTGTGGCAGACACGGACAATGTCCGCCCCAGAATACAGACGAACAATAAAAACCACAATATGCAAAACCAAAGAGAATGGAAAAAGATTGAGGACTTCGACTTCAAGGAAATCCTCTTCGACGAATACGACGGCATCGCCCGCATCACCATCAACCGTCCGCGCTACCGTAACGCCTTCACCCCGCTCACTACCTGGGAGATGTCGCAGGCCTTCGCATGGTGCCGCGAGGCCCAGCGCATCGGCGTGGTCATCCTCACCGGAGCAGGCGACAAGGCCTTCTGTTCGGGAGGCGACATGCACGTCAAGGGACGCGGCGGATATGTCGGCGACGACGGCGTGCCCCGCCTCAACGTGCTCGACGTGCAGAAGCAGATACGCTCGCTGCCCAAACCGGTCATCGCCATGGTCAACGGCTATGCCATCGGCGGCGGACACGTGCTCCACCTGATGTGCGACCTCACCATCGCCAGCGACAACGCCATCTTCGGACAGACCGGACCCAAGGTCGGCTCGTTCGACGCCGGCTTCGGCGCCAGCTATCTCGCCCGCATCGTCGGCCAGAAGAAGGCCCGCGAGATATGGTTCATGTGCCGACAGTACAGCGCCGAAGAAGCAGAGCGCATGGGCATGGTCAACAAGGTCGTACCCTTCGACCGCCTCGAAGACGAGTGCGTGGAGTGGGCCGAGACCATGATGGAACGCTCGCCCCTGGCCCTGCGCATGATCAAGGCGGGTCTCAACGCCGAGCTCGACGGACAAGCCGGCATACAGGAGCTGGCCGGCGATGCCACCATGCTCTACTACATGCTCGACGAGGCGCAGGAGGGCGGACGTGCCTTCCTCGAAAAGCGCAAGCCCGACTTCAAGAAGTACCCCAAACTGCCGTAGACCGACACGGTTCCGGCCCCCATCACCTCGAACTCATGGAATACCATATCACCGTCATACCGCGCACGCTCCACTTCCGCCAGCCGGCCGGTACGTCGCGCGGCGTCTACACCACACGACAGTCATGGCTGCTCCGTCTCACCTCGCCCGACTGTCCCGGACGCGTCGGCATAGGCGAGTGTGCCCCGCTGCCCGACCTCAGTTGTGATGCATCGCCCGACTACGCACAGACGCTGCAGGCCGTCTGCAACCACTTCTGCGCCACCGGACAGATTGACTACGCGATGCTGCGCCCCTACCCCTCCATGCTCTTCGGCCTTGAGACGGCCCTGCTCCATCTCAAGCGTGACACCGCCGCCCTTTGGGACACGCCCTTCAGCCGGGGCGAGGAGGGCATCGTCATCAACGGACTGGTATGGATGGGCAACTACGACGAGATGCTGCAGCGCCTCGAACAGAAGATGAACGACGGGTTCCGCTGCGTGAAACTGAAAATCGGCGCTATCGATTTCGAAAGCGAGCTCGCTCTCGTCCGCCACATCCGGCAGCGGTTTGGCAAGGAGGATATCGAACTGCGCGTTGACGCCAACGGCGGTTTCACCCCCGACACGGCCCTCGACCGCCTGCAGCGGCTCGCCCGCTACGACATACACTCCATAGAGCAGCCCATCCGCCAGCACCAATGGCGCGAGATGGCTCGCCTATGCCGCGAGACTCCGCTGCCCATCGCCCTCGACGAGGAACTCATCGGGGTCAACCTGCCGGCCATGAAGGAAGACCTGCTCGACACCATACGCCCGCAGTACATCATCCTCAAGCCGTCGCTGCACGGCGGCATGCACGGCGCGGAAGAGTGGATCACGATGGCACGGAAGCGCGGCATCGGTTCGTGGGTGACCAGTGCGCTCGAGAGCAACGTCGGACTCAACGCCATCGCCCACTTCACCGCCCACATCTACGGCCCCCACATCACCGTGCCCCAGGGACTCGGTACGGGCCAGCTCTTCACCGACAACATCGACATACCGCTCGAGATACGGGGCGACCGTCTCTTCTATTGCCCGTAAAATGGAATACAGTGATTTTCTTGCCGAGTGGCACAACGCTTCGCCGACGCTCACCGTACATACCAGCGGAAGCACCGGAAAACCGAAAACGATGCTCGTGGAGAAGTGCCGCATGGAGGCCAGCGCCCGCACCACATGCCGCTTTCTCGGCCTGAAGGAAGGCGACACGGCCCTGCTCTGCATGTCGGTAGACTATATCGCGGGCAAGATGATGGCCGTGCGGGCCATCGTCTGCGGTCTCCGTCTCACCGTCATCGCCCCGAGCGGGCATCCCCTGCACGGCCTCACCGCCACCCCCGACTTCGCCGCCATGGTGCCGCTGCAGGTGTACAACTCGCTGCAGGTGCCCGAAGAGCGGGCGCTGCTCATGCGCATACGCCACCTCATCATCGGCGGCGGAGCCATAGACCCCGACATGGCACGCACGCTCCGCACCTTTCCCAACGCCGTATGGAGCACCTACGGCATGACGGAAACCCTCTCGCATATCGCCCTGCGGCGCCTGAGCGGACCGGAGGCCAGCGAGTGGTACACTCCGTTCGACGGCGTCGCCGTCAGCCTCAACGCCGACCGCTGCCTTGTCATCGACGCGCCGTCAGTCTGCGCCCGCACACTGACGACCAACGATATCGCCGAGATTGCCGGCGACGGCCGCCGTTTCCGCATCATCGGACGCAAGGACAACGTCATCTGCAGCGGCGGCATCAAACTCCAGATCGAGGAGATGGAGACGCGTCTGCGCCCGCACCTCGCCGTGCCCTTCGTCATCACCAAGGCTACGGACAAGAAATTCGGCGAGTCGGTCGTCCTGCTCGCCGCCTGCGACGACCTCGCCGCCGTCGCCGCCATATGCCGCCGCCATCTCTCCCGCTACGAGCAACCCCGCCACTATATCTCCGTCGGACACATCCCCACCACCGGCACGGGCAAACCGGCACGGGCCGAAGCCCTGCGCATTGCCCAAGAGCGGGTGAACGGGCATGGGAAGCAAGGCATCTGATCTGTACGGATACAAATCGTCTCCCGAAGAGGGACAGATTTGCAGAATTTGCGTATCTTTGTGTCTGTATAAGACAGAAAAAACGGACTGCCCGCACAACGGGCCGGACCAAACCTAATAACCAGAGAAGCAATACATAAAGAAATGAAAACAAGACAACTGCTTTGTGCCGTTTTCGCGGCACTGTCTTTCGGTTGCGCCCAAGCCGGCACGACCGATCCCGTAGACTATGTGAGCACGCTTGTTGGCTCCGAGTCAAAACATGAACTGTCTACCGGCAACACCTATCCGGCCGTGGCCATGCCCTGGGGCATGAACTTCTGGACCCCGCAGACCGGCAAGATGGGCGACGGATGGGCCTACGTATACTCGGCCGACAAGATACGCGGCTTCAAGCAGACCCACCAGCCCAGTCCGTGGATCAACGACTACGGCCAGTTCGCCATCATGCCCGTGACCGGAAAACCGGTGTTCGACGAGGACCAGCGCGCCTCATGGTTCTCCCACAAGGCCGAGGTGGCCACGCCCTACTACTACCGTGCCTATCTCGCCGACTACGACGTGGTGACCGAGATTGCCCCGACGGAGCGTGCCGCCATGCTGCGCATCACCTTCCCGGAGACTGACGGCGCATACGTAGTGGTCGACGCATTCGACAACGGTTCCTACGTCAGGGTAGTACCCGAGAAGAACATGGTCGTAGGCTACACCACCAAGAACTCGGGCGGTGTGCCCGAAGGCTTCAAAAACTATTTTGTACTGGTCTTCGACCACTCCTTCGCCTACACATCGGCCGTAGCCGACGGCAATATCAAGACCGCCGACACAAGCGCCAAGTGCAACCACGCCGGTGCCATCGTGGGCTTCAAGACCCGCCGCGGCGAGCAGGTGCACGTGCGCGTGGCCTCCTCGTTCATCTCCGAAGAACAGGCGATGCAGAACCTCAAGGAACTGGGCAGCGACAGTTTTGAGCAGGTCAAGGACCGCGGGCGCAAGACGTGGAACGACGTGCTCGGACGCATCGAGATAGAAGACGGCGACACCGACCACCTGCGCACATTCTACTCCTGCCTCTACCGCTCGGTACTCTTCCCCCGCAGTTTCTACGAGAAGACTGCCGCAGGCGACATCGTACACTACTCGCCCTACAACGGCAAGGTGCTGCCGGGATATATGTTCACCGACACCGGCTTTTGGGACACCTTCCGCTGCCTCTTCCCCCTGCTCAACGTGATGTACCCCTCGATGAACGTGAAGATGCAGGAAGGTCTCGTCAATGCCTACAAGGAGAGCGGATTCCTGCCCGAATGGGCCTCGCCCGGCCACCGCGACTGCATGGTGGGCAACAACTCGGCCTCCATCGTCGCCGACGCCTATATCAAGGGTCTGCGCGGATATGACATCGAAACCCTTTGGGAGGCCGTCAAGCACGGCGCCAATGCCGTACACCCCACCGTATCGTCGACCGGACGACGCGGTTTCGACTACTACAACAAACTGGGCTACGTGCCCTACGACGTGAAGATCAACGAGAACGTGGCACGCACGCTCGAATATGCCTACGACGACTGGTGCATCTACCGCCTCGGACTGGCACTCGGAAAACCGAAAAAGGAGCTTGAGCCTTTCCGCCGCCGCGCCTTCAACTACCGCAACGTGTTCGACCCCGAGACCCGACTCATGCGCGGCCGCAACAAGGACGGCAAGTTCCAAACCCCCTTCTCGCCCCTCAAGTGGGGTGACGCCTTCACCGAGGGCAACGCCTGGCACTATACATGGTCGGTATTCCACGACCCGAAGGGCCTCATGACCCTGATGGGCGGACAAGACGTGTACAACCAGATGCTCGACTCCGTATTCAACGTGCCGCCACTCTTCGACGACAGCTACTACGGCGGCGTCATCCACGAGATACGCGAGATGCAAATCATGAACATGGGCAACTACGCCCACGGCAACCAGCCCATACAGCACATGATCTATCTCTACGACTACTCCGGTCAGCCTTGGAAAGCCCAATACTGGATACGCGAGGTGATGGACCGCCTCTACAACGCCCATCCCGACGGCTACTGCGGCGACGAGGACAACGGACAGACCTCTGCCTGGTATGTGTTCTCGGCCATGGGCTTCTACCCCGTATGCCCCGGCACCGACGAGTATGCGCTCGGCACACCCTACTTCGACCGCATGACGCTGCACCTGGAGAACGGCAAGACGGTCAGCATCACGGCAAACGGCAACAGTGCCGCCAACCGCTACATCGGCCGCATGACCGTCAACGGCGCCGAGTGGGACAACAACTACATCACCCACTCCACTCTCATGGACGGCGGCAACATCACCTTCGACATGACCGCCACGCCCAACCGCCAGCGCGGTACACAGGCCACTGCCTTCCCCTACTCCTTCTCACAGCAAGAGGGTACAGCCAAGAAATGACAGCAGCCACCGAAGCGTAGCAAATAAAAATTTCGGTCGAGACGGAAAATACAACCATGCCGTATTTTCGTCTCGACCGAAATCATGTTTTACACACCCCAGCCCCGTAGGGGCGGCATAGTACAGAATAGGGCTCTTGCTTAGGCAAGCGACAAAGTCGAGCGCGGCCCTATCTCTAACGGGTATCTCAAACGTTGCCCCCTACAGGGGCAACGGTCAAAACACAACCCTAAAAACCTGAGTTCGGGATAAGAAAAGTGGTTTAAAAAGTTGGTAATCTCGATAATTT
>CAVHOL010000062.1:0-17423 GCA_963637655.1 bacterium
TGAAGAAGGACGAAAAAGATGCCGGATAAAAACAAAAAGACACAAAGAGCATACCTGTCAAAATAGAATTTGATAATGCGTGGAATTTTTAGAACACGCCATAATATATATAGGCCGGCCATTCGCTTCCGAATGGCCGGCCCTGACAGTAATATTTTCAGTAATGTGCGGATACTATTGCTCCGTAATGATCTTCATACCCTCCTCCACGGCTTGCATATTGAGCGGGATGAGGTCGTGGTGGCGTTCGGGAAGGGTCTTGAAGAGCGCCTTGTTGAGTCCGTCGGTGCTTACGATGGGGCATACCTTGAGCAGTCCGCCGAGCACGATCATGTTGAACACCTTCGAGTTTTTCAGTTCGGCCGCCTTGTCCATGGCATCGATGCGGTAGACATGGATGTCCTTGCGCTTGGGCAGGTTGATGATACCGAAACCGTCGTAGATGAGTATGCCGCCGGGCTTGACCTTCGGTTCAAACTTGTCGAGCGAAGGCTGGTTGAGCACGATGGCCACGTCGTAGTGGCTGAGTACCGGCGAGGAGATGCGCTCGTCGCTGACGATGACCGTCACGTTGGCGGTACCGCCGCGCTGCTCCGGTCCGTAGGCCGGCATCCATGTCACCTCTTTGTCTTCCATGAGTCCGGAGTAGGCAAGAATCTTGCCCATGGAGAGTACGCCCTGTCCTCCGAAACCTGCTATAATGATTTCTGCTTTCATAGGTTTGTCGTGTCTTTAAGGTCACCTTTGGGGTACTGTTTGAACATGTTTTCTTCCATCCACTTGTTGGCTTTCACCGGCGACATCTTCCATCCGCTGTTGCAGGTAGCCACAATCTCGACGAGCGAGGAGCCTTTGCCCTCCATCGAGGCGGTGAAGGCTTTCTTGATGGCAGCCTTGGCCTTGCGTATGGAGGCCACATTCTCCACACTCTGCCGTGATACGTAGCACGTGCCGGGCAGCGTGACGGCTATCTCGGAAAGATTGAGCGGCCATCCGTGCAGTTTGGGATCACGTCCGTAGGGGCACGTGGACGTTTTCTGGCCGATGAGCGTCGTCGGGGCCATCTGACCGCCGGTCATGCCGTAGATGGCATTGTTGATGAAGATGAGGGTGATATTCTCGCCGCGGTTGAGCGCATGTATGCTTTCGGCCGTTCCGATACAGGCCATGTCGCCGTCACCCTGATAGGTGAACACGAGACGGTCAGGCCACAGGCGCTTGATGGCGGTGGCACAGGCGGGAGCACGTCCGTGGGCTGCTTCCTGCCAGTCGATGTCGATATAGTTGTAAGCAAACACGGCGCAGCCCACCGGACTGACACCTACGGTCTTGTCCTGCATGCCCATTTCCTCGATGACCTCGGCCACGAGTTTGTGCACCATGCCGTGCGAACAGCCCGCACAGTAGTGCATATGGGTATCGTTGAGAAGTTCCGGTTTCTGGTAGACCAGATTCTCGGGTGATATGATGTCGTTCATAGCAGTTTCTCCTTTAATACGTTTACCATTTCTTCAGGCTCAGGCACGATACCGCCCAGACGTCCGTAGTGCTCCACGGGCACTGACCCGCCGACAGCGAGGCGCACGTCCTCGATCATCTGTCCGGCATTGATCTCGGCCACGAGGATGCCCTTGACTTGCTTTGCGGCCGCGGCAATCTCCTTGGTGGGAAAAGGCCACAGGGTGATGGGGCGCAGCAGGCCCACCTTGATGCCCTGCGCACGGGCCATCTCAATGGCTTTCTCGGCGATACGGGCCGCACTGCCGAAGGCTACGATCATGTATTCGGCGTCGTCCATAAACTTGGTTTCATAGCGCACTTCCGTCTCGCGTATGGTCTTGTATTTCTCCTGCAGGTGCAGGTTGCGCTGCTCCATGACCTCCGACTTGAGTTCAAGCGAGGTGATGACGTTGCGCTTGCGGTTGCCGGGACATCCTGTGGAAGCCCACGGGCACTCGCGGAGTATCTCCTCGTCGGTACGGCGCGGCTTGATAGGGGGAAGCACCACCTTCTCCATCATCTGTCCGATGACACCGTCGCTCAGGATCATGGCCGGCATGCGGTATTTGAAAGCGAGCGTGAAGGCGAGGTCGACAAAGTCGGCCATCTCCTGTACAGAATTGGGGGCGAGCACGATGACATAGTAGTCGCCGTTGCCGCCGCCGCGCGTAGCCTGGAAATAGTCGCTCTGCGAGGGCTGTATGGTACCGAGTCCGGGACCGCCGCGCTGCACGTTGACAATCAGTCCGGGCACTTCAGCGCCGGCCATGTAGGAGATGCCCTCCTGCATGAGCGACACGCCGGGGCTCGACGACGAGGTCATGACTTTCTTGCCGGCTCCGCCGCCGCCATAGACCATGTTGATGGAAGCCACCTCGCTCTCTGCCTGCACGACCACCATGCCGGTGGTTTCCCACGGCTTGAGCTCGGCAAGGGTCTCGATGACCTCGGTCTGCGGAGTGATGGGGTATCCGAAGTACCCGTCTACACCACAGCGTATGGCAGCGTGGGCGAGCGCCTCGTTGCCTTTCATGAGTTTCACTTCTTGTTCTGCCATAGTGATTATTCCTCCATTTTCTTTCTGTAAACAGTAATGCATCCGTCAGGACAGACGATGCCACACGATGCACAGCCTATGCAGTCGTCGGGGTGGACAATTTCCACGTAGGGATAGCCGTGCACATTCACCGCTTTCTGCGCCAAGGCAATCACGTCCTTAGGGCAGGCGACGACGCAGAGCGAGCATCCCTTGCACCGGTCGGTATTGACTACGATGGCACCTTTGATTTTTCCCATAGTCTTAGTATTTTAGGAGAACGGTCCGGGCGGTACATTGCCTTCATGGTCTGCAATGCGCCGTGGGCGCCGCCCTGTGTATTTCTTTCGTCGGTCAAGGATTGTACATATCCTTGCAATAGTAGTTGAGGATATCGTCGAGCATCCTCTTGGCTTCCAACGCCGGCGATTCGGGATCGAGGGCAATGGCCTCGAGATAGTTGTCGATGGCATGCTGCCAGTCGCCCTTGCGGCGGTACTCGTTACCGAGCCGGTAATAGTCTTCTGCGGTCATGGCTCAGCGGTAATTGGTTTTCTTGGCGGCCGCCAGGGTATTGGTCATGAGCGAGCAAATGGTCATCGGCCCCACGCCACCGGGTACGGGGGTGATATAGGAACAGTGGGGAGCGACCTCATCAAAGGCCACATCGCCGGACAGACGGAAACCGCTCTTGCGCGAGGCATCGGGCACGCGTGTCGTGCCCACATCGATCACCACTGCACCTTCCTTCACCATGTCGGCTGTTACGAATCCGGGACGGCCGATGGCCGCAATGACGATGTCGGCTTCACGGCATACAGCCTTCAGGTCGGGGGTATGGGAGTGGCATACGGTGACGGTGGCGTCACCATACTGTTTCTGCATCATGAGCTGGGCCATAGGCTTGCCCACGATATTGCTGCGGCCAAGCACGACACAACGTTTGCCGGAGGTGGCGATGCCGTACCGCTTGAGCAGGGTAAGGATGCCCAACGGCGTGGCCGAAACAAAACAGGGAAGTCCGATGGCCATGCGCCCGACATTGACGGGATGGAATCCGTCGACATCCTTGCGGTAGTCGATGGCTTCGATGACGCGCTGCTCGTCGATATGGCGGGGCAACGGTAGCTGCACGATAAATCCGTCAATGGCGGCGTCGGCATTGAGCCGGGCGATGCACGCCAGGAGTTCGTCCTCGGTGACGTCCTCCTCGTAGCGTATGAGGGTGGACTCGAAACCGCAGGCTTCGCAGGCCAAGACCTTGTTGCGCACATAGGTCTCCGACCCGCCGTCGTGTCCTACGATGACGGCGGCCAGATGGGGGCGTTTTCCTCCGTCCGCCACGATGCGGCGCACCTCTTCGGCGATCTCGGCCTTGATACAGGCAGCCGTAGCCTTTCCGTCTATCAAATTCATAATGTTGTCTTTTTGTTTTTCTTGCCTGCCGCCTTACATCTTGGGCATGCCGGGCATACCTTTCATCTTGCCCATCATGCCGGCCATGCGGGCCATGTTGCTTCCGGTGACAAGCTTCATCATCTTGCGGGTCTGGTCGAACTGCTTGATGAGACGGTTCACCTCCTGTATGTTGGTTCCGCTACCCTTGGCGATGCGCTGGCGGCGGCTCTGGTTGAGTATCTCGGGATTGGTACGCTCCTTGGGGGTCATGCTTCGGATGATGGCCTCGATGCCCTTGAAGGCGTCGTCGTTGATGTCGACATCCTTGATGGCCTTGCCCACACCAGGTATCATGGAAGCGAGATCCTTGAGGTTGCCCATCTTCTTGATCTGCTCGATCTGGCCGAGGAAGTCATTGAAGTCGAACTTGTTCTTCTGGATCTTCTTCTGCAGGCGGCGGGCTTCCTCCTCGTCGTACTGTTCCTGGGCACGCTCCACAAGACTGACGATATCGCCCATACCAAGGATACGGTCGGCCATACGCGCAGGGTGGAACACATCGATGGCCTCCATCTTCTCGCCGGTACCGACAAACTTGATGGGTTTGGTGACCACCGTGCGTATGGAGAGGGCTGCACCGCCACGGGTGTCGCCGTCGAGCTTGGTGAGCACAACGCCGTCGAAATCGAGACGCTCGTTGAATTCCTTGGCAGTGTTCACAGCATCCTGACCGGTCATGGAGTCGACCACGAACAGGGTCTCATCGGGCTGCAGGGCTTCCTTGAGCCGTGCTATCTCCTCCATCATCGCCTCGTCTACGGCCAGACGGCCGGCAGTATCGACGATCACGACATCATTGCCCTTGGCCTTGGCCTCCTGCAGGGCATGGTTGGCTATGGCGACAACGTCCTTGTTGTCCGGTTCCGAATAGACAGGCACGCCGACCTGCTCGCCGACCACCTTCAACTGGTCGATGGCGGCCGGACGGTACACGTCGCACGCCACGAGCAGCGGCTTCTTGTGCTGCTTCTTGCTCAGCATGTTGGCCAGCTTTCCGCTGAAGGTGGTTTTACCCGAACCCTGCAGACCGCTCATCAGGATGATGGCGGGACGGTGGGTGAGGTGGAGTTCTGCCGCTTCGCCGCCCATCAGTTCGGCCAGCTCGTCGTGCACGATCTTCACCATCAGTTGGCTCGGCTTCACAGCCGTGAGCACATTCATACCAAGTGCTTTTTTCTTCACCGTGTCGGTGAACGTCTTGGCCACCTTATAGTTGACATCGGCATCGAGCAGCGCACGTCTCACGTCCTTGAGGGTCTCGGCTACGTTGATTTCAGTGATTTTGCCTTCACCCTTGAGAATCTTGAAACTGCGTTCAAGTCTGTCGCTAAGATTTTCAAACATATCGTTTCGGTTGATTTTTTCGTTTGCCAGGACGGGAAACAAAGGTTAATTCGACCCGCCACTTACTGCAAAAGTAACCAATATACGTTAAAAATAAGACAGAAAAGACGGCGAATTAAAATATTTTAAAATAGTTTCGCACAGAAATGCGCACAACAATATTGAGTGTGCAATGCCCCGGACCGGCACCGACCGCCACACGATAAAACGGGGCTTTTCAAACGGATTTTTCAGAAAATATCACAAACTTTTTGTAACTTTGCGCAAAACGACACCAAAGCATGATTTTCCTCTACATCATATTAAGTGCAGCCATCGGAGCCGCCGTCACGGCCCTTCTGATGCAAGGCAAGCGGAAGGAGACCGAGACCCGTCTGCGGCTGGCCGAGCAGCAGGCCGGGCAGCAGGCGGCCGTCAAGGAAGAGCTCGTCCGCCGTCTGCAGCAGGCCGAGCAGAAGTGCAGCGAAGCACGGGCCGAGGCCACAGAGCAGCGCATGGCCTACGAGCGCGTCAACACGGAGCTGCAGGCCGAGCAACGGCGCCACAACAGCGAAGCGGAGATGCAGAAGAAGCAGTTTGAGCAGCAGCTCAAGACCGTGCAGGAGCAGTTTGCCAACCTCGCCACACAGGTGCTCCGCCAGACGGCCGACCAGCTGAAGAACGACAACAACGAGTCGATGGGCAACATCACCCGCCCGCTGCGCGACAATCTCAAGCAGCTGCAGGAAGCCATACACAACACCAACAGCGAGACCGCCAAAAGCACGGCGTCGCTGTCCGAGCAGCTCAAGGCCATGAGCGAGCAGACCCAGAAAATAGACCAGGCCGCCACCCGACTGACCAACGTCATCCGGGGCGGCAACACCGAGCAGGGACGGTGGGGCGAACGCCAGCTCACGGAGATCCTCGACATGCAGGGATTCCGCATCGGCGAGGACTATGACGTGCAGCAGACCATCACCGACGCGCACGGCAACGCCGTCACCAATACCGACAGCGGCAAGACGATGCGGCCCGACGTCATCCTGCACTACCCCAACAACGAGGACGTGATCATCGACGCCAAGATGAGCATCGAGGCCTACTACGACTATATGGCCACCGAAGACAAGACCCTGCGCACCAAGCATGCCGACAACCTTGTGCGCAGCATACGCAGCCAAGCGGCCGGACTTGCCCAGAAAGACTACAGCCGATATGTGCAAAGTCCGCGCCACGCCATCGACTTTGTCATCATGTTCGTACCCAACGACGGTGCCCTCAGCCTTGCGCTGAACCATGATCCGCGGCTTTGGCGCGACGCCTTCGACCGCCACGTGTTCATCACCGGACAGCAAAACCTTATGGCCATACTCCGTATGATACAGATCGCCTGGCGGCAGTACGCCCAGACCGAAAGTCAGAAGAAGGTGTACACCCTCGCCGACGAGATGGTGAAGCGTGTGGGCGAGTTCATCCGCCGCTTCGACAAGGTCAAGAAAGACATCGACGCGCTCAACAAAGACTACGACGATGCTTACAACAAGGTCTACACCGGACGGCAGAGCATCGTGCAGAAGGCCAACGAGCTCAAGGCGCTCGGCGTCAAGGAGAGCACCAACCACCCCATACCCGAGACCCAGGAAGACCTGTTCATAGACAATACGCCACAAACACCGGAAGAAAATGAAACGAAATAAGATATCTCTCCTCTTCATCTGCCTCGGAAACATCTGCCGGTCGCCGGCGGCGGAAGGCGTCATGCGCAAGATCACCGAAGATGCCGGACTCGCCGGTCATTTCCATATCGACTCGGCCGGCATCGGCAACTGGCACGTCGGACAACTGCCCGACCGCCGGATGCGGGCCTGCGGACAACGCCACGGCTACTGCTTCGACAGCCATGCACGGCAGATCTGCACCGACGACTTCTCACGTTTCGACCTGCTGCTCGTCATGGACCGAGACAACTACCGGGCCGTCACCGCTCTCGCCCCCACCCATGAGGGCGCCCGGAAGGTGCACCTGCTCACCGAATACCTCACCCGGCATGACGGTGCCAACACCGTGCCCGACCCGTACTATGGCGGCGAGCGCGACTTCGAATACGCGCTCGCACTGATAGAGGACGCCTGCCGGGGACTTCTCGACACCCTGCAGCAGGACAACGGATAGAAGCACAGCGACACTCTATCCGCCTCTTTGCGAAATACCCCACACCCACAAGCAGCATCCGGCGACGACCGGCCATTCACCCCTTCTCTGCATCTCATCACGCTACAACCGCGAAAGAAAAAAACTATGACAGACAAACAGTTTCGCTCACACGAGAATGACATACTCAAGGTAGCCGTACTGTGCGGCGACCTCATCATCAGCAACGGATTATTCTGGGTATTCCAGTACTTTTTCCCCACACGCCACGAGGACGTGAGCGTGCTGTACCAGTCGATGATTTCCGGATCGGTACTCTACCTGCTCTGCACCATGCGCAACGGTGTGGAACTGTACAAGCCCCGGGTGGAAAACCACCAGATTGCCATGCGCGTGCTGAGCAACATGTTCAAGTTCGTTGCCGTAGAGTCTGTCGTCTTCTATTTCGGCCTTTTCTTCCGCTACCGCCTGCCCGCCATGGTGCTCTACTGGGCATTGATGACCGCCGGCATCACGCTGTTTCGCTTCGCCATACACTATCTGGTGAAGAAATACCGCAGCATCTCCGCCAACACGTCGAAGGTCATCCTCGTCGGCGGCTATGAGAACAACATACGCCTGTACAACACCATCACCGAGACACCGAGCATCGGATGCACGGTGGAGGGCTATTTCGACGATGCGCCCAACCCCAAATTCCCGCAGAAATGCAAGTATCTCGGCCAGCCGCAGGAGGCCATCGCATACATGAAAGAACGGCCCGACATCCACGAGCTGTACTGCTGTCTGCCCTCCAAGCGCGAAGCCGAGATCATGGAAATCATACGCTACTGCACCAACCACCTCGTACACTTCTACAGCGTGCCCAACGTGAGCAACTACCTGCACCACCGCGTCTACTTCAACATGCTGGGCGACGTGCCCTTCCTCAGCCTCTACCGCGACCCGCTGATGCGGCCGGAGAACAGGCTGGTCAAGCGGCTGTTCGACATTGCTTTCTCGCTCACATTCCTCTGCACGCTCTTCCCCATCATCTTCATCATTGTGGCCATCGTCACAAAAATCACCATGCCCGGTTCCATCTTCTTCCGTCAGAAGCGCAACGGCATCAACGGCAAGGAGTTCTACTGTCTGAAGTTCCGCAGCATGAAGGTCAATGCCGAGGCCGACACCCTGCAGGCCACCAAGAACGACCCGAGAAAGACCCGCTGGGGCGACATTCTACGCAAGACCAACCTCGACGAGACGCCCCAGTTTATCAATGTGCTTCTTGGCGACATGAGCGTCGTCGGCCCGCGCCCCCACATGCTCAAGCACACACAGGAGTACGCCCACCTCATCGACACCTATATGATGCGACACTTCGCCAAGCCCGGCATCACTGGCTGGAGCCAGGTGACAGGCTACCGTGGAGAGACAAAAGAGCTCTCGCAGATGGAAGGACGTATCCGCGGCGACATCTGGTACCTTGAGAACTGGAGCTTCTGGCTCGACATCTACATCATCTACAAGACGGTAGCCAATGCCGTCAAGGGCGACAAGGCCGCCTATTGACAGTGCATACGAACAAATAATTGATGTCCGGGAAAAACATGTTTTATACACCAAGCCCCGTAGAAACAACGCAAGAGTATGTCACATATACCAGCCCTGCAGGGGCGTAACGTCCGTAGCCCAGGGTAAGCGGAGCGGCGACAGCCGCGAAGCGTCACCCTGGGTTTTGCGTGGGTGCGTGCAGGGTGGCCTGTAAGGTCACCACAATACACCTTCAGTTGTGCTGACCTTACAGGCCAGCCGCCATCCGGATACATGGAAACCCAGGGTTACACCGTTTGCTAACGCAAACGGCTCACCCTGGGCTGCGATCGTTACGCCCTTGCAGGGCTGTGGATTGCATGTTCTGCTTTGAAATATTGGCGCCCGGTAAAGACATCGCAAACAACATGTCGCATAGGGACATAACGGGGTCATGCGGGGTTGTAGAGATTATCACAGATGACGAATCCCGTGGAATTTTCGCAGCCTACGAGCCCCGTAGGGTAGGCCGCTTGTAAGGGGCAATGTCGTACAGGCAGGCGATACTATTTCACCGCCACCTTCAATGCGTGTCCTGCCACCTTGACCACATAGAAACCGTGCTCCAGGGGCAAGACTGTCGTTCCGGCCTCACAGTAGCGGTTGGTTGTCAGCACGCCCGAAGCGTCGTAGACGGATACTGCAGCGGCGGCAGAGAGGTCGACGGCTACGCCGCCTTCGACGACACGCACGGCCGTAGCTGCCTTCGGTGCATCGCCGATGCCTGAAGGATCGTATTTGCGCACCGTCACGAGATTGGAGGCACGCGAGCTCCAGATGTTCTTGGTATCGCCGTGATAGTAGCGGAAGGCCGTCACCTTGTACTTCACGTCATAGTTGCCGGACAGGTCGGCATCGGTCATGTCCAGTGACTTTGCTGAGGCGTCTTCCGTTGCGACAGACTTGTTGACGATGGTGATCTGCTCACCAGCCTTCACGTTCTGCGTGATCTTGATATTGTCTATGAGGAACGGCAGATAGTTGTTGCTGTAGAACGTGAGGTTCTCGGCCGACGTGCAAAGCGGCACAGACACCGTAGACTCCACCACGCCGTCGTCGGGGAAATTGATGGCTGCGTAGGCGGCCTCGTTGGTACCGCGGATCACCAACCAGTCGCCCTGCGTGCCGTAAGCCCGCACGGTGACATTGCACTCGCCGTCGTTGTGGCTCAGATCGATGGTCGGCGTGACGATAGCTCCGGCGATAACGCCCGTCTCGGTGCCCTTCTCCATGCCGCCGAGCCATCCGTTGATCTTCTGCACTGACGATGCCTTCCATCCGGCGATATGGGTATACTGGTCGATGGGTTCGTAGGTCGTGGTATATTCGCCCAGTTCGGGATCGTCGAAATCTTCCTCCGTGCGGTCGGAGACCACCTTCGAGAAGTCTTCTTCAAGTATGACATAGTCGTCAACATCCTTGTCCACAGTCAGCGTCTTCACTTGGTCTACGCGGAAATAGTCGGCCTTGGCACCACACGACCAGTTGGCGGTATAGCGGTCGGCGGCGATATCGACATCAGTGGCATCAAGGGCGGTAGGCTGGTGTACGTCGAACACCTCAATCTCCTCCGAAGGAGCCGAGGTGTACTCGTCGTTGCGTGCCTTGACCGAGAACCAGTAGTCCTTGTCAGGATCAAGACCGCGCACGGTATAGTGGTCTGACGCGCGGCCCGACACCACATGGTCGAACACGGCATAGTCGATAAGGTCTGCACCGGGCACGCGGTACGTGATATCGTCGATGAAGATTTCGCAGTCATCGTCTGCTCCCGGCATATAGGTGAGCTTCACGCCCCACAGTTCCTCGAAGGCATTCACCTTATCGGTACGGTCGAGCACGACGCCCTTGCCCAGTTGACAGAGCTGGTCGACACTCATATACGCCCAGGGCATCCAGCCGGCTGAGGTGAGCGCAGAGATCTGCACCAGGCCCTCGGGAGCAGTGTCTGAATTTTTCTTGTTGTTCCGGCCTTTGATCCAGAACTTGAAGCTCGTGAAGTTGTTCTTGTAGGTGGGCGTGGCCACATAGTCACCGTCGGCGCTCAGCCGCAGCGACTGCTTGCCATTGGCGTAATAGCCGGCCTCGCGGCACATGCCGCCCTTGGCGCTGCCCTTCCACTGTATCTCCCATCCTTCGGGCAGATTGGGGTCGGACGCATCGACCACGCCAGACGCATCGCAGTTGACACCCTCAAAACCTTCCTCGGCAAACGTACCCTCGGGATTTTCCGATTTGGTGTAGACACTGACAAGATACTCCTTGGCCGTATCGGTCGTGTCCCAACGGGCGGTGAAGCCGTCGGCCTGCAGGTCGGAAGCGTCATAGGCTTCGGGGGCGACAATGGAGTTGATGACGTGTTCGATATGGAAGTCGTCGACAAGGTACGACATCTCGTCGTTCATCGTGAAGAGCTGCACCATCGTTGTGGCAAAGCCGCCGTTGTCGGCCGTCATGGTGTAGGTCTTCCATTCGGGCGTGAGCTCGACGGTCAGTCGTTTGAAGTCGATGAGCGCATTGCTCCGGCAGAGCAGAATATCGAGGTCGCGGCCAGAAGTAGTCACGCCGTCAAGCATCTTTGCCCGGAAGGAGATGGTGAGCTGGCCCGAATAGTCGCCGGCGGGCGTATTGACAAATCCGCCTTCCATCACGGCCAGACATCCGCCTGCGGAATAGAGGTTGTAGCCGCCCCAGGTACGCGAGCAGTCGGGGGCATAGGGTTTGAACATTGTCGTGTCGGCCACAAAGCCCAGCGTATTGAGCAGCGACACGGAGTCGGGCTTGCTCTCGGTACCGCGCGTGAGTCCGGAGAAATCCTCGTCGACAATCACCGTCGCCTGTGCACCGGACGCAGCAGTGGTGCGTACCTGCACTTCACAGGCCGGTATGACCAGTCGGGTGTCGTCGGATGCGGCCCAAGCCGAAGCGGCAAGCATCGACACGGAAAGAATCAAGGTGTAAAGTTTCTTCATGAAGAGTTTTATTGTTGTAAATGATTTTCTATAAAGGCGCTGCAAAGGTATATATTTTTTTGCGAAAGGCGGGCATCTGCCGTCTGCCATTGCCTCGACGACAAAGAAAAAGGCCAGCCGGCGTCCATGTGAAACGTATTGCACGGACGGCGGCTGGCCTCTTTTCGGGCCGTATCCCTACGAACGGCTAATCACGGGCCGTCAGTATGACATCCTTGACGGAGATGTAGCGGGTAGTGCCACCCGACGGTGCACGGAGCAGCTTGTCCTCGTTGCAGGTGAGCGCCGACTTGTCTGACGCTACATTGAACACCACGCTGGTGCGCTCGGTGGAGCGGCCGTCGGCCGTGCCGACAAGAATACCGGTGACGGTGATGGTCTGCGCAGCAGCATCATAGGTATAGGATGCGGTGCTGGCGATGATGCTCTTGGTATCGTAGTAGGAGTCGGTGAGCGTCACCTGTACCTTGACTGCGCCTTCCTTCTCGTTGCCGGCATAGTCATGGTTGAGCGTAAGGGCGAACATGCCCGTAGAGGAGGTATTGTCGTCGTAGCGGCCGACGATCAGTGCGGCAAAGCTCTCGCTGCCGTCCCATACCGACGAGGCGCTGACGGTATAGGTCATCGTGCTCTGGTCGATGACGAAGGTCTGCTTGTCGGTGCTGCCGGCAGGCGTGAAGTTGACGATCGACTTGTCGACGGTGTACGTTCCGGAGGTTGTGCCATAGGTGGCATTGCCGAAACCGTCAAGCGTCAGCGCTGCGTCTGACGAGGTACCGTCCTGCTTGGTATAGGTACCTGCCTCAGCACCCTTCAGGGTGAAGACGGGCTGCGAGGAAGCGGTGGCACGGGTGTAGCGGAAGAGCGGTGTGCCCGACAGGTCGTAGACCATGGCCGACGAGGCATCGGCTACCGATGTGCCGGACGCGAAGTCGACGGTCACCTGCTGCACGGTATTGTCGATCTTGCTGAAATAGTAGTAGCGGTTGCCTTCGGAGGTATGCATCTCGATGAGGAAGCGCGAACCGTAGGCGTCGCTGGCGGCAGCGGCATAGGTAAAGTCGGACTTGCTCACGAAGTAATACTTCACGTTGTCGGGCTTGTCGTCCTGCAGGTCGGAGACGGAGACGAGGGCGTCATTGGCCGTAAACCAGGTGCCGCTCACGCCGTAGTCCTTCTCGCCGTAAGCGTCGGAACTGTAGTCGGCGATGTAGGCAAAGGTGTTCTTGGTGGCATCGTAGGTGTAGCAGCCGTCGAAGTTGAAGGCATTGGCATCTGTAGACTTGGCCAGGAACGAGGAGTTGGAGTTGAGCGACAGGGCAAACTCAGGGGTTACGCCGCTAACGACACCCTGCGCACCGACCGTGACGCCGTATCCTTTGTAGTCGCCCACAAAAGGCTGGCCGAGATAGTCGGTCTTCTCCGTAGCGACGGTCTCGATGATCAGACGCTCGTTGGGCATGAAGCATTTCCAGCATTCGCCGTAGTCCTCATCATCGGTGACATACTCGCAGGCCACTTCTGCACCGCTGGCCGTATAGACCTTGAGCGTACCGACATATCCAAGATGGGCGTTCCACAGGAATTTCACCGGTTCACCGGCGAAATTGTTGAACACGCGGTCGGCGGAGTCTTTCTCCCAGTCGTCGCTCGAATTGAGCATGGTGATGGTGGTATGTGCGCCCTGCTTGAGCGTGATCTCGTGCATATTCTGTTCGGTGGTGAGCGTGAGGGTCACGTCCTTGGCCGGCATGGAGAAGGTGTAGTACCACGTCACGCCATCGTCGCCAATGTGCGTACACTCCTGGTCATTGGCATAGACCTTGGCCGGACGCTTGGTGTTGTCGTCCATATAGACGGAGAAGAGCACGTCCTGGCTGCGCTCGGCGGTCTTGGGACAGTTGAACTCGTAGATGTCGCCGTTGACCGGCGTGATACGGAACTCTGACTGGGTGGCGTCAGACGGTTTGTTGAACGTGATGTAGTCGACGTCTGAACGGGAATAGGTGCCCACGATCTTCGAACCCTTGACAAGGTACACCTGCTTTTCGTCCTGGGCGAAAGCCGCACCGAGGAAGCACAGCAGGAAAGCGAGCAGAATAAAACGGTTTTTCATATTATATGATAATCTGGATTTTACTTGATTAGTACTGATGCTTAGAAGAGCGGTTCACGGTAGCCCTTTGCTGCGGCATGGTCGCCCATGCGCTTGGCTATGCCGGTGGCAGGCGCAAGACGGGCGGGTATGCGCAGCGACTTGGCGGCGGCCGATGCGTTTTCCTCCAGGTCGGTGTACTCCGATGCAGGACGGGCATTGTCCTTGTCGAAGGTCACGACAAGCCGGTGCAGCTCGCCGTCAATGCCGTTCTCGTCGGCAGCAAAGTAGAGGAAGGTGCAGGTCTTCCAGTCTGCGATAAGGCTTTTCGAGGCCACATTGAGGAATCCGCCCTGCAGCACGGCGTTCTTGGTCGACTCCTCGGGATAGGTGGTCTCGTCGCTCAGGTCGGAGGAAGCGAGGGCTACGGCCCAGTTGGTGGCGGCATCGTTGGGGGTGACGACAACTTGCACATAGACGCGGCCGCGCACGTTGGCAAACTTCACCGGATCGGCGACATAGAGGGAGTCGCCGTCGAAGTAGCGGTACTTCAGACTGATATCGGCATCGGAATAGTCGGCCGTGCGGGTATAGAACTTTTTCTTGTACACCTTGCCGGCACTGGCGCCGGTATTGTCCATCGCGTAGACGTAGATGTAGTAGTCGGTGTTGGCCTGCAGGCCCGACTCCTCGGTAGACTTCTCGCCGAGGAAGGTGACACCTTTCACCACTTGCTCTACGGTCATGCCCTTGTCGGCGGCATAGGCGGCAATCTCGCTCTTGACGTTGACGGTCATGGCGTAGTCGCCGGGATACTCGTCGACGGAGCAGATGCCCATCCAGTAGCGTACCGAAGCGTCTGACGGGGTCACCTTGACGGTCAGTCCTTCTGACGAAAGGTTGGCATAGTCGATGGTGAACGTGCAGTCGGCCGGGTCGCCGCCGGGAAGTGTGGTGAAGGTGGTCGTCGACGGTTCGCCATAGCACTTGCCGTTGTCATCGACGGCGATGGCGTAGAAGGTGAACTCCGTCTCGGTGGGCAGGTTGCTCAGATTGTCGGCAGCGGGACCTTTGGAGAGAAGAGCGTCGAGGATATTGGTCAGCGACAGTGTGGGATAGGTCTGCTGCAGATAGGCGATGTAGTCTTCGACTACGGAGGCGATATTGTTGTCGGAAGACTCAAGCTGCGCCTTGCTGACGAGGTCGAAGTAGTAGCGCACAGTGTCGTTGTCGGGCACTACATTGAGCGTGACGGTGGTCGAGGTGAGGTTGGAGTACTGTAAGTCGAACTTGGGGCTGACTTCTCCGGGGGCGTCAAACACGATACTGTCGACATCGGCGGTATTGTATTGCAGCACGTCGCCGCTCCGGAGATGGAGTTTCACGGTCTGCGCCTGCAGGGAGCATACGCCGAGCAGAAGCAGCAGAAGGCCGGCAAGGGCCTTATGGAAGGTTTTCATTGTTTGGTTGCGCTATATAAATTTTGGTTGCTCTATATAAATAATGTGGGGCAGAAGAAAAAGATCTGCCCCATAGGTCAAAAGGCAAGCACGGAGCGCACGCGCATCTCCGTATTCTTGCGGTAGTCGGCGGTGAAGCCGGGATTGAACATGCTGGAATCAAAGCAGAAGTAGTAGGCCCAGGTCGAGGTGCCGTAGGAGTCGATCTTTTCTGTGCTGGTCCAGTAGGAGGAGTCAGTGACGTACATCGGTGCGGCCACGTCTTCGCCGAGCGCGGCAAGCGTATTGGCTACGCAGCTACGGCCCGAACCGTCCTCGTCGAAGTAGACACGGTTGTAGATATACGACAGCTGTCCGGCGGAGGGCATAAACCATCCCGAACTTTTCGCAGGCGAGGGGCAGACGGCCTCATAGCCCAGCGTGGCATAATAGGCTGCCGGGTAGTTGTTGGTCGACGAGGTGAGCGCACCCTTGTCGCGCACGGCCGTGGCTACGATAGACTGGGTATTGGTGTAGCCCAGAAAATCGGCGGTACTGGTAGATGCACCCGTACCTTCGAAATTGGAGTCAAAGGCACTCCACCACACGCCGTCATTGCTGCCGTCGGCAGAGGTCGCATCCTTGAGGGCCACGACATAGCCGTGGAAATCATCGAGCGGCGTGTTTCCGTCCTTCTGCGTGTAGTAGGCCACACGGTCGTTGTAGTCGGAGGCAATGCCCACACAGAACACGACACCGATAGGTGTAGCATCGGCCTTGAGCGTCGTGCTCCAGGTGCCGTCACTGTAATAGATGTCGCCGATCTTGGGCGCAACGACGTCGGGCGTAGCACTGTCATGGAACACGATGCTGTCGACATCGGCACTTTCGTAGGTCACTGCTTCACCGCTCTTGGTATGCACGGTGAACGACTGGGCATTGGCCGTCAGTCCCGACAGGAGAGATGCGGCCATGAATAGCAGGGTATGTCGTATTCTCATCGCTTCACAATTTTGTAAGACTTGCCGCCGGCTACGCCGACAATATATACGCCAGCAGGCTGGCCGGAAAGGTTGACGCTGGCTGATCCGGAAGCGTCGGCCGTGGTCTTGCCGAGAAGATGTCCGCCGAGATCATGCAGGCTGACGGCCGTTGCAGGCGTCAGTCCTTCGAGCACGACGTTCTCGCCGTCGACAAACGTGATGCGGTTTTCGCCGGCCACAACGGGTGCGATGGCCGTGGCATCACCTTTCTCAAAGACAAACTTCACGACCTTGGACATCTCATAGGAGTCTTCTATGGCAGTGCTGGTAATGTAGAGGTTGGTGGCGTCGAAGGTCACCTTGGGACGGTCGGCCAACACATAGCTCTGCTGCTGTCCGTCCTGAAGGATGACCACCAGCATCGTCTTTTCTTCTGCAAGTGAGGGCAGGCATACCACTGCGAGCAGCGCAGCCAAGGCCAAAGCACGGCTTCCGTGCAGAAATTGCTTGATACGAGTAGAAATTTGCATGGTTATTGGTTTTTTGATTGTTTTGTCGATACTATGCGCTCCTTTAGCGGATATGCAGGCGGATTCCGCTTCCAGGCGTGCAAGCCTGTCTGTTTCCGGGTATTCAGGGAAACAAGTTGCATGCCCGACAAAAGTACGAAAAACATCACAAACCGACAACAAAAAGTACAGACAAAAACCAAAACTGCATACATTTTTGTCTTTCCGTCCGAATTTCCGACCATCTGCAGGCCGCACATACACCCCACACTACCCTGTCGGCTACCCATGTCTTCCGGGCGCTTTTCGTACAAAGGCCTTGTATGTCTTATACTGATATAGGTAGACACATTTATGAACAATTAAATGTGTATACAAA
>CAVHOL010000063.1:0-16827 GCA_963637655.1 bacterium
ATGAAAAAGATTACGATAGCCATCGATGGCTACTCTTCATGTGGAAAAAGTACGATGGCCAAGGATTTGGCCCGCGAGATAAGTTATGTGTATGTCGACACTGGGGCAATGTATCGGGCCGTGACCCTTTTCGCCCTGCGGAACGGCCTGTTTGGAGAGGACGGAAGTCTCGATGCCGAACGGTTGCGCTTCGAAATGGAACACATCCAGGTCTCGTTCCAGCTCAATGAAGCGACAGGACGTCCTGAAACCTATCTCAATGGTGAATGGGTAGAGCGTGATATCCGTACCATGCTGGTATCAAGTCATGTGAGCGTTGTGGCCGCCTTGCCATTTGTCCGTGAGGCACTTGTGCGGCAGCAGCAACGCATGGGTGAGGCTAAGGGTATCGTGATGGACGGCCGTGACATCGGTACAGTCGTATTTCCCGATGCCGAACTCAAAATCTTTGTCACAGCCAGTCCTGAGGTGCGTGCGCAGCGCCGCTATGATGAATTGAAGCAGAAGGGCATGGACGCAGACTATGAGGACATACTGCGCAATGTGGAGCAGCGTGATTATCTTGATACTCACCGTGAGGTATCTCCGTTGCGCCAGGCTACTGACGCTCTTGTGCTCGACAACAGCCGGCTTACAATAGACGAGCAGAAACAATGGCTGCTCAGTCAGTATCGCCGTGTTGTAGGCATAGGGTAGGGGCGCTTTGTGTGGTGGCGGGACTTTTTATACCAAGACCCGGCCACAGACTGTTGCGTATCCTATAGCGCTATTTGTTGTGTCGGAGGCTGGTCAGCAGGTCGGCCACGATATAGCTGCTTCCGCCAACGAAGATAAAGTCTTCCTTTCCAGCATCTGCCAGTGCTTTCTTGTAGGCGTCGGGTACCGACGGATAGGCGTTGCCTGTGAGACCGTACGAGGTGGCTATTTTGTGTACTTTCTCTTCAGGAATGGCCCGTTTTGTAGTGGCTTTCGTGAAGTAGTATATGGCATCGGCGGGAAGCATTTTCATGACATGGTCAATGTCTTTGTCATCTACCATTCCGAAGACAATCCTTCGCTGTTTGCAGGGATATTCGGCAATTTGGCGGCACAGATATTCCCATCCGCCGACATTGTGTCCTGTGTCGCAGATGACGGTAGGGTGGTCTGAAAGCTGTTGCCATCTGCCTTCAAGTCCGGTTAGGGCGCAGACTTGGGAAAGCCCCCGGACGATACTCTCGCCGTGATGGAGAATGCCTTGGTCTTGTAGCACTTTGGCGGCGTGCAGTATGGTATTGGTATTTTTCACCTGGTATTCTCCTTGTAGCTCTCCTGTGAGGTCTCCATAGTGGCGAGTGTGATAGAGAATGCTATGAGGGAGGTGTTGGGTGGAGATGATCTCTTTGCTGTCTTCCGCAAAGATGACAGGCGCATGTTTTTCGAAGGCTTTCTTTTCGAATACAGGGCGAGTCTTGCTATTGTTTTCGCCAATAACGACAGGGATTCCTTTTTTGATGATACCGGCCTTCTCTCCCGCAATAAGTGCGAGCGTATGGCCGAGAAACTGTGTGTGGTCGAAACTGATGTTGGTAATGACCGACAGTATGGGAGTGATGATATTGGTACAGTCAAGGCGCCCGCCGAGTCCTACCTCAATTACTGCGATGTCTACTGCTTGATCGGCAAAGTATTTGAATGCCATGGCTGTAGTCAGTTCGAAGAATGACGGGTGAAGCGGTTCGAAGAAAGCGCGTTCGTGTTCTACGAAGTCTATGACGAAATTCTCGCTGATGCATTGTCCGTTGACACGTATCCGCTCTCTGAAGTCCACGAGGTGAGGCGAGGTGTAGAGGCCTACTTTGTATCCCTCGCTCTGCAGTATTGCTGCCAGAGAATGAGAGCATGACCCTTTGCCGTTGGTACCGGCGACATGGATGGTTCTGTAGTGCGTGTGGGGATGTCCGAAGTGCTCGTCCAAAGCAATGGTTGTGCCCAGTCCTTCTTTATAGGCAGGCGCTCCGATTTTTTCGAAAACGGGTGTTGCGTTGAACAGGTATTGTATGGTTTCTGCGTAGGTCATCATAGTCGTTTTTATGAAAAAACAAACAAGCAAATTCCTCTTGCAGTGTAAGGTATTTGCTTGTCTGCTTGTCTGTCAATTATGGATTTAGGGGTGTTCTAAAAATTCCACGCATTATCAAATTCTATTTTGATGGGTATGCTCTTTGTGCCTTTTTGATTTTATCCGGCGTCTTTTTCTTCCTTCTTCAGTCGCATAGCCCGCTATGCTCCTTCAGAAAGACAGAAAAATCCGCTCGGCCAAAATTCAAAAATCCATCAAAGGTAATTTTTAGAACCCGCCTTTAGTGTAAATCCTCAGTTGAAATAATTCTTGAATTTTTCAAAGATGGACGTCTTTGTCGCATTGTCACCCTTGAAGTTGTCGCTATTTTTGAACTTCTCCATAGCTTCCTTTTCGCTTTTGCTTAGGGTCTTGGGTATGTAGACGCTGATGTTGACGACAAGGTCGCCTTTGCCGCTTCCGTATCCTTGTACGGCAGGAAGTCCCTTGCCTCTCAAGCGAAGAGTTTTCCCGGGTTGGGTGCCGGGCTCAATCTTGATTTTCATCTTGGTACCGTCGATGGTCGGTATTTCTACATTGCCTCCCAGTGTGGCTGTCGGAATATCGAGCAACAGATTGTAGATGATATCATTGCCTTCGCGGACGAACGTATCGTTGGGATCTTCTTCAATATATACCTGTATGTTTCCGGTGATGCCGTTTCTTTGTCCGGCATTGCCTTTGCCCGGTACGTTGACTACCATGCCTTCGGCCACACCTGCGGGTATCTTGATCTCAACGACCTCTTCGCCTTTGACAACACCTGTTCCGCTGCATTTGTGACATTTGTTTTTGATGACAGTGCCTTCGCCGTTGCAGTCGGGACATTCGCTTTGGGTCTGCATGATGCCCAACATGGTGCGTACAGTGCGCATCACTACGCCAGATCCGTGACAGGTGGAACATGTTTCGCTCTTGCTTCCCTTTTCGGCACCGCTGCCCTGACAGTCGGGACAGGCAACGTCTTTCTTGACCTTGAATTTCTTTGTAGTACCGGTGGCTATTTCCTGAAGTGTGAGGGTAATCTTGATACGGAGGTCAGAACCTCTGTACTGTTGTCTTTGGCCAGATGCCTGACCACCGCCAAAACCGCCGAAACCGCCAAATCCTCCTCTATCGCCAAAGACATCGCCGAACATGGAGAAAATGTCATCCATCGAGAATCCGCCTCCGCTGAATCCTTCAAATCCGCCTCCCGGGGCATTAAATCCGAACTGGTCGTATTGCTGGCGTTTCTGTGTGTCGTGCAATACATCGTATGCCTCGGCGGCCTCTTTGAATTTTTCTTCGGCTTCCTTGTTTCCGGGGTTGCGGTCAGGATGGTATTTGATGGCTATCTTTCGGTAGGCAGCCTTTATTTCTGCATCGGTGGCGCTTTTGTCTACGCCCAATACTTCATAGTAGTCTCTCTTCGCCATTTCTTTCGTGTGATATTTTGCCAGTCTTTATTGTCCGACTGCCACTTTGGCGTGACGGATGACTTTATCGTTCAATTTGTAGCCTGCCTGTACACAGTCAATAACTTTGCCCTTTTTGTCGTCTCCCATTCCGGGAACCATGGCAACGGCCTCGTGGAAATCGACATTGAAATCTTCGCCTTCAGTCTCTATCTTCTTGACGCCAAGTCCTTCAAGCGTCTTGACGAACTTGCTGTAGATGAGTTCCATACCTTTGCGCAATGCCTGTACGTCATCAGTCTTGTCGGTGAGAGCGCGTTCGAAATCGTCGAGGATCGGAAGGATGGCACCGACGGTCTTTTCGCTGCCGTTGAGCAGTAGTTCCGTCTTTTCTTTCAAGGTACGCTTGCGGTAGTTTTCAAACTCTGCCGCCTTGCGCAAAAGGCTGTCTTTGAGCGTGGCTATCTCTTGTTGTGCTGTTTCGAGCGCATCAGGCTCTTCTGCAGGAGTCTCTGTCTCGGGGGTATTGTCATCAGTTTCACTTGTGACTTCTACGGTCTTCCCTTCTTCGAGTTCGTCGGAAACTTTTGTATTCTTGTTTTCTTCGTTGTTCATAATGTGATTCCTTTTTCTTGTACATCTGCAAAAAGTTTGCCAAACGTTTGTGGCGCATATCACGCCTTGTACATTTGTGCTTTTGTCTCTTTGATCTGATCGTTGTAGATGTAGTCGTCGTAATCCATAAGTTTGTCTATGGTACCCTTCGGGGTCAACTCAATGATACGATTGGCAACGGTTTCGATAAACTCGTGGTCGTGGCTAGAGAAGAGAATGTTGCCCTTGAAACCTATCAGGTTGTTGTTGAACGCCTGGATGCTTTCGAGGTCAAGGTGGTTGGTCGGTGTGTCAAGGATGAGGCAGTTGGCATTCTGCAGCTGCATTCTTGCAATCATCATACGCATGCGCTCACCTCCTGAGAGTACATTCACTTTCTTTTCTACGTCCTCTTGCTTGAAGAGCATTCTTCCGAGGAAACCTTTCATGACAACCTCATTGCCCTGTCCGTATTGGCTGAGCCAGTCTACGAGGTTCATTTCGCTCTTGAAGTATTCTGTATTGTCAAGGGGAAGGTATGCGGTAGTGATGGTGACGCCCCATTTGTATGTTCCTGCATCGGCCTTTCTGTTGCCGTTGATAATCTCAAAGAGAGCGGTCATGGCTTTCGGGTTGTGGCTCAGGAATACTACTTTCTGGCCTTTCTCGATATTGAAACTTACATTGTCGAAGAGTACAGTTCCATCGGCATCAACTGCCTTGAGGCCTTCTACCTCGAGGATCTGGTTGCCTGGCTCGCGGTCCATCTGGAAGATGATACCGGGATATTTGCGGCTGGAAGGCCGGATCTCCTCCACGGTGAGCTTCTCGAGCATCTTCTTGCGGCTTGTGGTCTGCTTGCTCTTGGCCACGTTGGCGGAGAAGCGACGGATGAATTCCTCCAGCTCCTTACGCTTTTCTTCGGCCTTCTGGCGCTGGTTTTGTGCCTGACGAAGTGCAAGCTGCGAACTTTCGTACCAGAATGAATAGTTGCCGGCAAATACGGTGACCTTTCCGAAGTCGATATCCACAGTCTGAGTGCTCACTGCATCGAGGAAGTGACGGTCGTGACTTACGACAAGGACGGTATGTTCTACGTTGCTGAGATATTCTTCCAGCCACTGAACTGTGTCAAGGTCAAGGTCATTGGTGGGCTCGTCGAGCAACAGGTTGTCAGGATTGCCAAACAAGGCCTTTGCCAGCATGACGCGCACTTTCTCGTTGTTGGACAATTCGCTCATTTGCTTTTGGTGCAGTTCCTCGCCGATACCGAGATTGGAGAGCATTTGTGCGGCATTGCTTTCTGCTTCCCATCCGTCCATTTCGGCAAATTTTCCCCAAAGCTCGGCGACACGGTTACCGTCGGCTTCTGTCATTTCTGGTTTGGAGTCGAGGGCTTCTCTCTCCTTCATATTTTCCCATAACGGGCCGTGGCCCATCAAGACAGTATCGAGAACTTTGTACTCGTCGTATTTGAAGTGGTCTTGCTCCAATACAGACAAACGCTCACCGGGGCCCAATTCCACTGAGCCCTTGTTGGGTTCAAGGTCACCGCTGATGGCTCGGAGTAGGGTAGATTTGCCCGCTCCATTCGCTCCAATGACTCCGTAGATGTTTCCGGGAGTGAACTTGATGTTGACATCTTTATAAAGAACTCTTTTGCCGAACTGTATGGCCAAATTTGAAACAGTGATCATTCTTTTTAACCTTATTTTTATTAGCGACTGCAAAGTTACTCTAAAAAAATCGATTAAGCGAAAGAATTTGTGCAAGTAACGACAAAAAACGCAGCAGGACACGGCCTGTGTGGTGTAATGCTGGTATGAAAATGGAAAATTAACCAAAAATTTTGATATTTAACAATTTGTTGCTAATTTTGCAAAATAATCTTAGGGATAACATATTTATAAAAAACAAGTTTTTCTGATGAAGACATTTTCGTTCAAACCTCAGCTGTTGTCAAGTTTGAGGCATTACGACAAGAAGACATTCGTATCAGACCTGATGGCGGGTATCATTGTCGGCATAGTGGCGTTGCCTTTGGCTATTGCGTTTGGTATTGCTTCTGGTGTGACGCCGGAGAAGGGTATCATCACTGCTATTGTTGCAGGGTTGATAATTTCCGTTTTTGGCGGAAGCAAGGTGCAGATCGGTGGCCCAACCGGAGCCTTCATCATTATTATATACGGCATTATACAGCAGTACGGCATGGAGGGACTTACCATAGCCACCCTGATGGCGGGAGCATTTCTTGTGATGTTCGGACTGTTGCGGCTGGGTACCATTATCAAGTACATACCCTATCCTATAGTCGTGGGATTCACCAGTGGTATTGCTGTCACTATCTTTACCACCCAAATCAAGGATTTGTTTGGGCTGACGCTTGAGAGCGTACCGTCGGATTTTATAGACAAGTGGTGCGCCTATGCAGGGCATTTCTTGACATTTGACATGTGGTCGTCTATTGTGGGAGTATTGAGTGTGGCTTTGATAGCCGTGATGCCAAAGTTCAGCAAGAAGATTCCAGGTTCGCTTGTAGCCATCATTGTTATGACTGTTGCCGCTTTGCTGCTCAAGCAATATGCAGGCGTGACCTCTATTGAGACTATTGGTGATCGGTTCTCGGTAAGCAATGCTATACCCGATGCCCGTATGCCCGATCTGACTTGGGATGTGGTGAAGTCTCTTGTGGCGCCAGCCCTAACCATTGCCGTTTTGGGCGCCATCGAGTCTCTGCTCTCTGCCACGGTGGCTGACGGTGTGATAGGCGATCATCACGATTCTAATACAGAGCTTGTGGCTCAGGGCATCGCAAATTTTGTATCTCCTCTTTTTGGCGGTATCCCGGCCACGGGAGCCATAGCGCGTACGATGACCAATATCAATAACGGAGGCAAGACGCCTGTTGCCGGTATCATCCATGCGGTCGTGTTGTTGCTGATATTCTTGTTTTTGATGCCACTGGCAAAATACATCCCGATGGCATGTCTGGCAGGTGTACTTGTTGTGGTATCGTACGGAATGTGCGGATGGCGTTCATTCCTGGCATTGATGAAAAATCCGAAGAGTGACGTTTCCGTGTTGCTCATCACCTTTTTCCTGACCATACTCTTCGACTTGACGGTTGCCATCGAGGTCGGGTTGATCATTGCTTGTCTTTTGTTCATGAAGCGTATGGCAGAAACTACCGACGTGAAGGTTATCATGGATGAGATCAATGAGGAGTCTGATATCGTAAAGGGTAATCTTGAACATCTCACCATACCCAAGGGTGTTGAGGTGTATGAGATCAACGGACCCTATTTCTTCGGCGCTGGAAACAAATTTGAGGAGGTGATGGCTGCTTTTGGCGACCGTCCGTTGGTGCGTATCATCCGAATGAGAAAAGTGCCGTTTGTTGATTCTACGGGCATACACAACCTCACAAACCTTTGTATCATGAGTCAAAAAGACAATATACAAATCGTTTTGTCAGGTGTCAGCGACCAGGTCAACGCCGCTTTGACTAAAGCCGGATTCAATGACCTTGTCGGCAAGGAAAATATCTGTAGCCATATCAATATTGCTCTGAAGCGTGCCGCAGAAATTGTCGGAAATGCAGACGGGGCAGTCAAGGAGTGATTGGAGAATATGTCCCGCGCGTCCGGGTAAATATGCTGGCGCATTTATAATATAAAATGTAAGGGTCTTGCGGAAAATGCAAGGCCCTTGTCTATTGCTGGTGTTTCCTGCGTAGGATGACGTACAGCACTACCGGAGCGCCGACAAGAGGCGTGACGGCATTCAGTGGCAGCGTAAACCCGCTTTGGGGCAAGCTGCAGACGAGGTTGCACAACAAGGAAACTGCACTTCCCATGAGGAGCGTACAGGGAAGTAATTGCCGGTAATCGTCGGTGCGGAGCAGCATTCTTGTCAGGTGCGGTACAGCAAGGCCGATAAAGGATACAGGACCGCAAAAGGCGGTTGCGGTCGCCGAAAGGAGGCCGACAATGGTCAATATGGCGTTGCGGAGTCTTTGGGTGTTGACGCCGAGGCTTTCGGCGTACGTTTCACCCAAAAGTATGACTCCAAGCGGTTTTGTTATCAATATAGATGCGACAATTCCGATGCTGACAAGTATGGCAAACAACGGACATTGGTGAAGGCCTACGCCTGAGTAGTTGCCCATACCCCACAAAGTGTAGTTTCTGATGCCTTCTTCCGAGGAAAAGAAGGAAAGAACGGTGATGGCTGACGATGCCAGGTAACCGGCCATGATACCGACAATGAGAACGAGAATATGGCTTTTGATCTTGGCTGCCAGGGAGAGTACGATTGCAGTAACTGAAATGGCTCCTATGAAGGCCGCTGCAACCGTCCCTGCCATTTGCCCGAAGGCTGTCAATCCAGACAAGAGCGTGCAACTGCCAAAGGTGAGGGTAACGAGGGCTGCTCCCAATGCAGCTCCGCTACTGATGCCGAGGATTGATGGGTCGGCTAGCGGATTGCGGAATACTGTTTGGAGCAGTAGGCCGCATATGCCCAAGGCGGCCCCACAAAGCATGGCTGTAACTGTCTGGGGTAAGCGTGATTCAAGAATGATGAATTTCCAGACGGCATTTTCGCTGTCGCCTCCGCAAAGTATAGAGATGGTCTTTGCCAACGGTATGTGTACTGGCCCGATAAAAAGATTGCTTGCTGCCAGTATTATGATGCTGACGGCAAGCAATGTCGGAATGATATGTTTTCTTTTCACTCTATTGTAGACTTGTACGAGAGTAAGCCGGGTTTATATTTTCAGGTCTTTGAGTATGGCCGCAATTTTTTCGACGGTTGTGATGCGTGTCGGTACGAGTGGTAGTCGCAGTACGTTTTCGATGAACCCCATCTCATGCAGCAATGCTTTGACTCCGGCCGGATTGCCGTCCACGAACAACAGTGAGTATAGTTCTGTGAAACTGTGGTGTATTTTCCGGGCCGCCTCATACTCGCCATGAAACTCCAAACGTATCATGCGTGAAAATTCCTTCGGCAGAGCATTGCCAATGACAGAGATGACGCCGGCTGCTCCACTGGCAACCATGGAGAAGGTGAGTGCATCGTCTCCGCTGATGACATCGAAGCGGGCTGGTTTCCCTTTTATGATCTCATCTACCTGCTCCAGGCTTCCTGCGGCTTCTTTGATGCCGACTATATTCTCACAATCGTTGGCCAGACGAAGTGTCGTTGCAGCCTGGAGATTGATGCCGGTTCTTCCGGGTACGTTGTAGAGTACAATTGGAAGCGGACTTGCACTTGCTATGGCTTTGAAGTGTTGGTACAAACCTTCTTGTGAGGGTTTGTTGTAGTATGGGCAGACACTGAGAATTCCGCTGATACCTTTCCAGTCGGTATTCTTTATCTCTTCAATGACGGCTGCGGTATTGTTGCCTCCGCAGCCCATAAGAATGGGTACTCTTCCCTTGTTGGTCTCAACGACCGTATTCTTGATTTCCTGTTTCTCTTCTTTTGTCAGACAGGGCGTTTCGCCTGTCGTAGCCAGTATGCAGAGGAAATCTGCCCCGTGCTGCAGTTGGTACTCCACCAGTCGTTTCAGGGCGGTAAAGTCTACGCTTCCGTCTGTCTGGAACGGGGTGATGAGGGCTATACCCAGCCCCTTGAATATATTTTGTGCCATATTTCTATTTTTCGGGGTATTGCATTTCTGCTACAAAGATAGTGCTTTCTTGTGACAATATGGTGTGCGTCTTTCTAAAAAATATGTAATGATACACACATTGTTTTCACTTCCCTGCCGTCACTTGATGCCCCGTGCGTTGAGTGCCATGCTATAGCGTTTGGCGTTTTCAAGGTGTTCCTTGTAGGTCCTTGCAAAATTGTGTGTGCCGCTGAAGTCTTCTTTCGCACACATATAGAGGTAATCGTGGTGAGTGAGGTTGAGTACGGCATCTATGCCGGCAACGGAGGGTATGCGTATCGGTCCGGGGGGAAGTCCTGGGTTGCGATAGGTATTGTAGGGGCTTTTGATGTTCAAAAGGTTGTTGTAGATGCGGCGCAGGTCGAAACGTTTCCAGGCATATTTGATTGTAGGGTCGGCTTGCAGTGGCATGCCTTCGGGATATTCGGCGTTGCGCAACATAAGCCGGTTGTAGTACATTCCGGCAACCATCGGTTTCTCGGCATCATTGGCAGTTTCCTCGTCGACAATGCTGGCTAGGGTAGTCACCTCGTTAGGGGTGATGTGGAGTTTTTCGGCCTGTTTTGTGCGTTTGCCTTCCCAAAAATGCCCGTATTCCTTTTTCATGCGTTCAAGCAGTTTCTCGATGCTTGTATTCCAATAAAGGTCATAAGTATTGGGTATGAAAAGGCAGGCGATGGTGGTAGTGTCGTACCCCAATTTTTTACATATGTTTTCGTCGGTGAGTGCCTTGTATATTTCGGTGCTGTCAAGCATGAGCTTTTTTGACAACTCTGCGGCCAGGCGATCCATTGTACGAACGGATGGTATTGTGACATTGACGGGTGACTGTAGTCCGTTCTTCATGTGGCGGAATGTGACGAAAGCACCTTCGCCCGGTTTTATGGCATATCGGCCGGTACGGACATTGTCGGCGTATTTGCTGTGTCTGACAAGTGTCTTGAAACCCTTCAATGCATGGCTGTTGGCAACGCATGATACTTTTGTCATGACAGAGTCTATAGTGTCGTCGTTGTCGATGTAGACGTATGTCGTCGTTGTCGATGATGATAGTGCTGAGAAAAAATAATAGTAAGCGATGGCTATTATTACAAGAAGGCAGCCTCCTGCAGGTATGAGGTACTTCTTTTTCAGGTCCGTTCTCATTTTTAGTATTTGTTCTGCTGTGCTTTTGAATATTATGTATATGCAAAGTTAATGCAAAAAAGCGAGCATACGAAAATATTGATATTTTTTTGCATTGTGCATTAACCTGCGTATCCCTTTCTCGGATCAGACAATGAGATGACCTCGCAGTCTGTAAATCTGTTGCCGTAGATGGTCAGTCGTACAAGGGTGCGCTCCTTGTGCCACCCTTGCAAACCTGCTGCTCCGGGATTGATGTGGAGCATATGGAGCGACTGGTCGTATTTGATTTTCAGTATGTGCGAGTGTCCGCTGATGAAAAGTTGTGGTGGGGATTTCATAATCTCTTTTAGGATGCTATGGTCGTAGCGTCCGGGATAACCTCCGATATGTTTCATGAGCACCTCCACGTCTTCACACTTGAAACGTATGGTTTCCCGGTACATCAGCCGCAGGTCGCCTCCGTCGCAATTGCCATATACGGCACGGAAGGGACGGAAGGCGGCTAGACGTTCTGCTACTTCCATAGAACCGATGTCTCCGGCATGCCATATCTCATCGCAAGGCTCGAAGTATGTCAGATATTTGTCGTCCCAATAGGCGTGGGTGTCGCTGATAATGCCTATTTTCTTCATGGGCTATTCCTTGATTGCAAGTGCAGAGCGAATGTATGCGGAAATGTACTTTACGGTTTCCTCCAGTCCGAGCGGTGAAGAGTTGATACACAAATCGTAGGAAGCGGAGTGCCCCCATGTTTTTCCTGTGTAGTAATTGTAGTATGAAGACCGGTTGTCTTCTTGGGTCTCGATGATCTTCTCGGCTTCTTCTTCCGTACAGGAGTGGCGGTGGCGAATTTCCGCAATCCGTTCCTCCATATCTGCGGTGATGAAGACGCTGACCATATTGTCCATGTCACGGAGGATGTAGTCGGCGCAACGGCCCACAAAGACGCAGGATTCTGTTTCTGCAGCCTTGCGTATGGCATCGCTTTGTATCTGGAACAGACTTTCCTGCGAGAGTTTGTTGTTGTAGAAATTGTTGTCAGGAACCAAAGGAACGTGTATGTGGAACATGGACTTGAAGAATCCTTTCTTCTCATCGTTTTGTTCAAAGAACTTTTCATTGAACCCGCTTTCGCGTGCTGCAAGGTTGAGCAGTTCCCGGTCGTAAAATTTGCAGCCGAACTCTTGTGCCAGTTTTTTTGCAATAATGTGTCCGCCACTTCCAAGCTGGCGCCCCACACATATAATGATCTTTTTGTCGTTTGTCATATTGCTGATATTGTTGTGGTGACGGATCAATGTCCGCCGTTATTACTTTGTCTCTTGAATTTCTTCATGTATACAGTCATCATTGTCGCTGCGACCAGAGATGCTGTGGTGTCGGCCAACGGTAATGACATCCAGACCCCATCGACCTGGAAGAAACGAGGCAGGATGATAAGCAGGGGAAGAAGGAATAACATTTGGCGCGAAAGGGAGAGAAACATGCTGATCTTAGCCTTTCCGATACTTTGAAAAAAACTTGTCACAACCATTTGGTAGCCGACAAGGGGAAAGGCCATCATATTGATCTTGATGGCGCGCATGGAGATCTGTATAAGATGCGTATCTGTCGTAAAAAGTCTTGCGCACTCATAGGGCCAAATGTGGGCTATCAGAAATCCGGCACTGGTAATGCAAGTGCCGGAAATGGCCGCATATTTCAAGACGCGTATGAGCCGGTCGTATTGCTGCGCTCCATAATTGTAGCCGGCAATGGGCAGCATGCCCTGGTTGAGTCCCATGTTGATCATGATGAACATAAATGCAACCTTGTTGGCAATGCCGTATGCACCGACTGCCAAGTCTCCGCCGTATTTGGCCAGTCCGGTATTGATAAAGATGACGACGACGCATGCGCAGACATTCATGGCGAAAGGAGACATGCCTATGCCAAGGATGTTTTTTACGATGGTTGTATTGGGACGGTATATCCCGCGTTTGAAGTGGAGTATCTCGTTGGGATTAGAAAACAGTCTGCACTGCCATACCAGGGCGGTAGCTTGAGAAATGACCGTGGCCCACGCTGCGCCCTGGATACCCATGTCCAATCCCCAAATGAAAATAGGTGCCAAAATGACGTTGAGAATGACGGTGAGTATCGTGGCCATCATCGCTTGGCGTGGTTTGCTGGCTGCCCGAAGAACAGCGTTCAGACCGAAAAACATTTGGGAAATAACGTTGCCCGACAAGATGACGAGCATATACTCTCTTGCATATGGAAGTGTGTTGGCGCTGGCACCGAAAAATCTCAGAATAGGATTGAGAAAAGTCAAAGCTATGATACTGAAGACAATGCCAATGATAAGGTTCAACATGACATTGTTGCCGAATATTTTTTCGGCCAACTTATAGTCCTTTTGCCCCAACTTGACAGATATACATGTCGCGGCACCGATGCCAACGCCGGCGCCGAATGCGGCCGACAGGTTCATCAAGGGAAACGTGATGGCCAATCCGCTGATGGCCAATGGCCCTACGCCTTGTCCGATGAAGATACTGTCAATCGTGTTGTACAATGATGAGGCCGTCATCGCCACAATGGCAGGAAGTGCATACTGTAGAAGCAATTTACCTATCGGGCGTGTGCCCAATTCAAGGGTTCGTTGTTTGTTATCCATTATTTTGTTGATGTTCTTGTTGTTTTTGACTCGGACAATCGTTCTCTGTTTCTTGCTGTCAAGGACGGTATTGGTGCTCCTCTTTTGCAAAGATCGTCTTTCCGTCCTCCAAATAGTAATAGTGGTCGCGTACCATCCATTTTTGCCTGGCGACTGGAGCATCGGGATTGCAGCATCGCGAGAATGCGGTGATGACCAGGCTGTCTTTGTGGCGGGATATTTTGCACCCGCTGCCTATTTTCGTAGACTTGCTCGTGAATGTATCTATCCGCCATAATTCATGGGTGGTTCCCGGTTCGTTGCCATGTCTCCGTCCCAAATCGATGTCTATGAATATGTAGCGGCTGTCAGTAGACGACAGAAACGTGTTGTTGATGCTCTTGTATGCTTTGTCGGAAAAGCACGTTTCTTGGTTTTTGTCGGTGACGACATCGTAGCGGTAGAGCCTCTCGTTGATGCAGTAATACAGACAATGCCGTTTGTTGTCCGTGTATTTGGCCACTATCCGGCTATTTACGGGCAGGTTGGATGCGGATGCGTGTATGCGGTTGGCCACAGGAGTTTGCGCGCTGGCCGTCGGGGGCGAGGGCGATGTGGCGAGTATCAATGTCGAAATGCACAGAAAGGGTATTTTTCTCATACATAAGCGGAATTATAGCAGACTTCCTATTTGGTAGGCAATCATTGATACAAACCAAGCCAGTGCCGTAGTATAGCAAGCGGAGAAGATGGCCCATTTCCATGATCCGGTTTCCCCTTTTATAGCGGCGATGGTTGCGATGCAAGGGAAATAGATGAGCACAAAGAGAAGATAGCAATAGGCTACGAGCGGTGTTATGCCGTCGTTTTCCATCTGTGCCCGTAACACTGTGTACTTTGTGGTGTTGTCGGAAGCAGAATCATCGGCCACACTTTCGTCGTCGGAGTAGAGTACACCGATTGTGGATGCAACAATCTCCTTCGCTCCGATTCCCGAAACGAGGCTGACATCGAGTTTCCAGTCAAAACCTTGTGGGCGGAATACCGGTTCGATGGCTTTGCCTATTCTTCCTATGTAACTTTGCTCCTGTTGCCCTTGCTTGTCAAGGGAAGTGTTGTGCGGGAAATATCCCAACGCCCATACAATCACGCTTGCTACAAGTATGACACCACCCATCTTCTTCAGATATTGTTTGCCCTTTTCCCATGTATGGCGCAGTATGGCTTTGCTTGTCGGGAACCGGTAGGGTGGAAGCTCCATTACAAACGGGGTGTCTTCTCCCTTGAACAGTGTTTTGCTGAATATTCTGCTCAGCACCACGGCGAGTGCGATACCAGTCAGATAGAGGGACAGCATAATGGTCGACCGGTAGCGTGTGGTGAACATGGTGCCGATGATCATAATGTATATGGGGAAGCGGGCAGAGCAACTCATCAGCGGCAGTATGAGCATGGTGATAAAGCGGCTCCGCTTGCTTTCTATGGTGCGGGTGGCCATGATGGCGGGAACATTGCAGCCGAAGCCCATAATCAGAGGTATGAACGATTTGCCGTGCAGGCCCATCTTGTGCATCAGCCGGTCCATGATAAAGGCAGCCCGCGACATATACCCGCAGTCTTCCATATACGAAATGAAGAAGTACAGAATCAGGATTTGGGGAAGGAATACGATGACAGCACCGACACCGCCTATGATACCGTCGGCCAGCATGTCCTTGAATGGACCGTCCGGCATATGTTCGCTGACAAATTGGCCGAACATTGATACGCCGGTCTCAATCCAGTCCATCGGGTACTGTCCCAATGAGAACGTAGCCTCAAACATAGCCCATATGAGTAGTATGAAAATAGGAAATCCGGCATATTTGTTGGTGATGACACTGTCTATGAGATGTGTCGTGCGGTAGGTGTCTTTTTTGGTTCCGGTTTCGTAGCCGGCTTCTTTTAGTGCTCCGTGTATAAATCCGTATTTCGCGTCCATGATGGCAGTTTCGCTTTCCTCATTTGTATACTCTTTGAGGTCGGCAATGGCATGGTCGCGTACGGCGATGATTTCCTTCCCGTTGGGAAATTCTTTTTCTATCAATTTCTCGATATCCGCATCTTTTTCCAACAGTTTGATGGCCAGAAAACGGGTGGAGTATCTGTGGCGGATATCTTCTTTCTTTTTGAGTTCTTCCTGTATTTTCTTGATGCCACTTTCTATGTATGGGCCATGATTGATGTGAATATGGCGGAATACGTTGTTCTTGGGTTTTACGCCATGGGCGAAGTCTTCCTCGTGTTCGGTTTGGTCATTCTTCTCGTATTGAGTATGCCATTTGTGTATGTCTTCCGCTACATCTGGAGCAAGGTTGCCTTTGTCATCGATGAAATCGAGACCTTCGTACATGTTGATGATGATATGAAACAACAATTCTACGCCCCGTCCGGTTGTGAATGTAGTGGGAACCATAGGTACGCCGAACAGTTGGCCTAAGCGGACATAGTCAATATTGTCTCCCCGCTCTTCGGTTTCATCGAACATGTTCAGTGCGCAGACCATTCGGAGATGCATGTCTATGAGCTGGGTCGTCAGATAGAGATTGCGCTCCAGGTTGCTGGCATCAATGACATTGATAATGATGTCCGGTGTCTTTTCTATAATGTGTTTGCGGACATACAATTCTTCCGGTGAATAGGCCGACAGGGAGTATGTACCGGGAAGGTCGATCAGATTGAATTCGTAGCCTTCAAAAGACGCGTGCCCTTCTTTGGCGTCGACCGTCACCCCGGAGTAGTTGCCGACCCGCTCGTGTGCCCCTGAAGCGAAATTGAAAAGGGAGGTCTTTCCGCAGTTGGGGTTTCCGATCAATGCAACATTGATGGTCCGCCGTTTTTTCATGGCGGCATCGCGCATCTGGACGTCAGAAAGTATGTTGCTTTCTTCACAGTTGTCCATGAAACGCCCGTCTTGAGGCAGGTCGTTTTTTTCTATATTTTTAGCTTCTTCTTCGGAGATGATTTCTATCATTTCGGCCTCTGACCGCCTTAGGGAAACCTCGTATCCCATAATCCTATATTTGACGGGATCTTGCAATGGCGCGTTTTGCAGCACGTCTACCACTTTGCCTTTGATGAAACCCATCTCAACAATGCGTTTGCGGAATCCTCCGTGTCCAGTGACCTTGACGATGACACCACGCTCTCCTGTTTTCAGTTCGGATAAATTCATTTCGGATTATTGTGTTCTATAGATGAAAACGTACGGATGCAAAACTCCTTGCTTCCTTTCATCCATGATATATACAGT
>CAVHOL010000064.1:0-15907 GCA_963637655.1 bacterium
AAAAAATCCCACCGTTGAAGGACGATGGGAAAGGACCTAATGTTTTCACAACGGAATAATCCTTATTGTGATTTGCTAAAAATCTGCAGCAAAAGTACAAAGTTTCTTTCAAAGGAACAAATTTATTCGATAATTTTTATATTTTTGCAAAAATTTATTTCGTATCATAAATCTATTCAATCTATGGGAACCAAACATATTCTTGGTCTCGACCTTGGCACAAACAGCATAGGTTGGGCTGTAGTGAACCGTGAAGATAAAGAAGAAGCCGTTTCCGTGCTTTCGGGCATTGCAGATGCTGGTAGTAGGATCATACCCATGGATGCTGCCATGCAGAGCGACTTCGCAAAGGGCAACACCGTCTCACAGACAAAGGACAGGACACAGTATAGGGGAGTGCGCAGACTGCGCGAGCGACACCTGTTGCGCCGCGAGCGCTTGCACAGGGTGTTGGCGCTGATGGGCTTTCTGCCCCAGCACTATGCTGATGCCTTGACACGCTACGGTAAGTTCAAGGTCGGCATCGAGTGCCGTCTGCCCTGGGCCAAGGACAACGAGGGAAAGCCCTTGTTCCTCTTTGCCGACTCCTACAACGAGATGCTGCAACAGTTTTGGCGGGAGCACCCCGAAATGATGGAGGCAGGGATGAAGATACCCTACGACTGGACGATATACTACCTCCGGCAGAAAGCGCTGCATGAAGCCATAAGCGGCCAGGAGCTGGCATGGATACTCCTCAACTTCAACCAAAAGCGCGGTTACTACCAGACGCGTGGCGAAGAGACAGAGACCGACAAGACCAAGGAAGAGAAGTACTACGCCCTTAGGGTTGTCGAAGTGGTGGACAGCGGCGACAAGAAGGGCAAGGACACGTGGTACAATGTCATCCTCGAAAATGGTATGGTGTATCACCGCCCAGCCAAAGAGAAGCCCGACTGGGTGGGCAAGGTGAAGGAGTTTATCGTCACCACCCAGCTGAATGAAGACGGGACGCCGAAGACGGACAAGGACGGCAACGTGAAGCGAAGTTTCCGCATGCCTGGAGAGGATGACTGGGGACTGTTGAAGATTAAGACCGAAGACGACATACACACTTCCGGGCTGACCGTCGGAGAATACATCTTCGGTGCTCTTTTGCGCAACCCCAAGCAGAAAATTAAAGGAGAGTTGGTCCGCACCATAGAGCGCGAGTTCTACAAAGACGAGCTGCGCCTTATCCTTGAAAAGCAGAAAGAGTTTATCCCCGAGTTAAGCGACAGAGACTTGTACTTGGAGTGCGTCAGCGAACTGTATCCGCAAAACGAAGCCTATCGCCAGTCCATCGCCGCAAAGGACTTCACCTACCTCTTCCTTGACAACATCATCTTCTACCAACGTCCGCTCAAGAGCAAGAAGTCGATGATAGACGAGTGTCCCTACGAATACCACGAGTGCCAGAACAGTGATGGCAAGAGGATAAAGAAATACGTCAAGTGCATCTCCAAGTCGCATCCTCTGTACCAGGAATTCCGCCTGTGGCAATTTGTCGGCAACCTGCGCATCTACAAGTCTGGTGTGGACAGTGCCGGGAGACCCGTGGATGACATAGACGTAACAGCAGATTTCCTGCCCGATGAGGAAAGCCGTGCCCGTCTGTTCGACTGGCTCAACGACCGTGCGGACATCAAGGAGACGGATCTGCTCACCAAATACTTCAACGTGAAGAAGCCCAAGGGAAAGGGCGCCGAACTGCCCTACCGCTGGAACTATGTGCGCGACAGGGCTTATCCCTGCAACGAGACGCGTGGCAACATCTTGGCGCGCCTCAGCAAGGCTGGTGTCGACACGGCGTTTCTCAACGACAAAGAGCGTGAGGAACGTCTGTGGCACATTCTATATAGTGTCAGCGACCGCACAGAATTGCGCACCGCCCTCTCCCGATATGCGCAGCGCCACGACCTTGGTGACGCCTTCGTTGACGCTATGGCCCAGTTCCCGCCGTTTGACGCCGACTATGGTGCATACTCGGCCAAAGCCATCAAGAAGCTGTTGCCGCTCATGCGCATGGGGCATCACTGGAACGTGCAGGACATCGATGCCGCCACCCAAGAGCGCATACAGAAGATGCTCGATGGAGAGGTGGACGAGAGCATACGCACGCGTGTCAGGGAGAAGGCGATGCACCTGGAAAGCATCGGGCAATTCCGTGCCTTGCCGCTGTGGTTGGCATGCTATGTGGTCTACGACCGCCACAGTGAGGCAAGCGACACCACCAAGTGGCGCACCCCAGACGATATCGACAAGTACTTGAAGGATTTCAAACAACACTCACTCCGCAACCCCGTCGTGGAGCAAGTGATCATGGAGACCCTGCGCACCGTCAGGGACATCTGGAAGAAGCACGGCCACATCGACGAGATACACGTGGAGATGGGACGTGAGATGAAGAACCCTGCCGACAAGCGCAAGCAGATGACCGAACGTGCCTTGCAAAACGAGAACGCCAACCTCCGCGTGAAAGCCCTGTTGACGGAGTTTCTCAACCCGGAGCTCGGCATAGAGAACGTGCGCCCGTATTCTCCGAGCCAGCAGGAACTGTTGCGCATCTATGAGGACACAGCCCTCAACAGTGTGGACGAGCCTGACGACTACATCAACGACATACTCAAGAAGTTTGCGGATGCCAAGAACCGTCCGTCGCTCTCCGACATCAAGCGTTACAAGCTATGGCTCGAACAGCACTACGTCTCGCCCTACACGGGGCAGACGATCCCCCTGGCGCGACTCTTCACCACGGACTACGAGATAGAGCACGTCATACCACAGTCGCGCTATTTTGACGACTCCATGTCCAACAAGGTGATATGCGAGGCGGAGGTGAACAAGCTGAAGGACAACGCCCTTGGCTATGAGTTCATCAAGCAGCACCACGGCGAGAAGGTCACGCTCAATGGCGGACGCACCGTCACCATACTCGAGACGGACAGCTACTGCGACCTTGTGCAGCGCACCTACGGCAGGAAGAACAAGGGCAAGATGCGCAAGCTCCTGCTCGAAGACATCCCGGAGCAGTTCATAGAGCGGCAGATGAACGACAGCCGCTACATCAGCAAGTTGGTAAAGGCGTTGCTGTCCAACATCGTGCGTGAGGACGGCGAGCAGGAAGCCACGTCGAAGAATGTCATCGTGTGCACGGGCAGCGTCACCGACAGGCTGAAACATGACTGGGGCGTGAACGACGTGTGGAACCACATCATACTGCCACGCTTCCAGCGCATGAACGAGATAACCCGATCGGAGAGGTTTACCGCTGTCAGCGCCGCCGGCCATCCCATCCCCGCCATGCCGCTGGAGCTGCAGAAGGGATTCAACAAGAAGCGCATAGACCATCGCCACCACGCCATGGACGCCATCGTCATAGCCTGTGCCACACGCGACCACGTCAACCTCCTGAGCAATGAGGCTGCCCTGCCCAAGAACCAAAGCAACCGCCATCAATTGTCGCACAAGCTGCGCCGCTATGAGGAAGTGACCATAAACCGTGGCGGCGAACAGAAGAAAAGGCTCGTGCCCAAGGAGTTCCTGCTGCCATGGGCCACGTTCCCTGCCGATGTGGAGAGGGCTTTGGCTGGCATCATCGTCAGCTTCAAGCAGAACCTGCGTGTCATCAACAAGACCACCAACCACTCGCTGCGCTTCGCCAATGGCAAGAAGCAACTTGTAGCGCAGACCTCTGGCGACAGCTGGGCCATAAGGAAGTCTATGCACAAGGAGACGGTCTTTGGCGAGATCAACCTGCGGCGCAAGAAGACCTGTGGGCTGAAAGACGCCATGCTCAGACCGCAACGCATCGTGAACCGCGACCTCAGAAAGAAACTGGAGGAACTGATGGAAAATGGCTTTACGGAGAAACAGATCAAGGCATACTTTGCCGACAATGCCGATGTGTGGCAAGACGTCAATCTGAAGAAGATAGAGATGTACTACTTCACCAAGGAGACATCTGACCGCTTCTTCGCCACGCGCAAGAGCATCGACACCTCTTTCGACCGCAAGAGCATCGAGGAGAAGATTGCCGACACCGCCATACAGAAAATCATGCTGCGCCATCTGGATCGATATGACGGCAAGGCAGACCTGGCCTTCTCGCCCGACGGCATCGACGAGATGAACCGCAACATCGTCAACCTTAACGACGGCAAATGCCACCAACCGATATATAAGGTACGTGTGTACGAAAAGGCGGACAAGTTTGCCGTGGGACAGACGGGCAACAAGGGCCGCAAGTTTGTGGAGGCGGCAAAGGGCACCAATCTCTTCTTCGCCATCTATGAAGAGGATGTCATAGACAAGAAGACGGGAGAAGAGATGAAGAAACGCAGCTACCGGACCATCCCGCTCAATGAGGCGATAGACAAGATTAAACATGGGTTGCCCCTCGACGAGCGTGCCAAGTTCATTCTCTCACCCAACGACCTTGTGTATGTTCCGACCGAGGAGGAACGCAAGGCGGGCAAGGTGAATGTGCCGCTGGACAAGGAGAGGATATACAAGATGGTGTCGTCAAATAAATTCCAAGCATTTTTCGTCCAAGAAAGGGTTGCATCGACCATACAAGACAAGTTCGAATTCTCGCCACTCAATAAAATGGAACGTGCCCTGACAGGCGAGATGATAAAGGAAATCTGCATCCCTATAAAGGTTGACAGATTGGGCAACATCACAAACGCGGAAGCATTGTGAGCATGCAGAATCCGCCCTAAATCCCCTTACCATGATCAAGAAGACGCTATACTTTGGCAATCCCGCCTACCTTTCGCTGCGCATGCAGCAAATGGTGATAAAACTTCCTGAGGTCGAAAAGCAGAAAGACCTGCCCGAAGTGATAAAGGAGAACACTGTTGTCACTCGACCCATAGAGGATATAGGCATTGTTGTTCTCGACAACAGGCAGATAACCATTACGCAAGGACTGCTTGAAGCATTGCTTGAGAACAACTGCGCTGTGATAACCTGTGACAGCCACCGTATGCCTGTCGGCCTGATGCTCCCTCTGTGTGGAAACACCATACAGAGCGAGCGTTTCCAATGCCAGATAGCGGCATCGCAGCCCTTGCGCTAACAGCTGTGGCAGCAGACCGTAAAGGCGAAGATTGACAACCAGGCACGAGTCTTGTCCATCTGCTCGCAAGTGGAGGTAGGGTGCATGCAGCGATGGAGCGAAGACGTGAAGAGCGGAGATACGGGCAATATGGAAGCACGCGCAGCCGCCTACTACTGGAAAAACTTTTTCTCACCGATACCAGCACAGAAGGGTTTCACGCGTGACCGCGACGGCACACCGCCCAACAATCTGCTCAACTATGGCTATGCCATCCTGCGCGCCGTCGTGGCGAGGGCTTTGGTCAGCAGCGGTATGCTTCCTACATTCGGCATCCACCACCACAACCGCTACAACGCATATTGTCTTGCCGATGACATCATGGAGCCTTTCCGCCCATATGTAGACGAATTGGTGTTTGACATCGTCAAACACCATACTGACGACAACTTGGAACTCACAAAGGATATCAAGGCGCGGCTTCTCTCCATACCTACACTCGACATTGTCATCGCAGGCAAGCGCAGTCCGCTGATGGTAGGCGTTACACAGACCACTGCATCACTCTACAAGTGCTTCAGTGGAGAGATGAGACGCATTGCCTATCCCGACAGATGAAAATCGGCCTATTACAAATTTCTGTGTCGTTATGGACAAATTAAGTGAATACAGAATTATGTGGGTATTGGTATTTTTTGATTTGCCTACCGAGACAAAGAAAGACAAACGTGCCTACGCCTTGTTTCGCAAACAGTTGCAGATGGACGGCTTCACCATGTTCCAGTTCTCCATCTACGTTCGACATTGTGCAAGCATGGCGAATGCCGATGTTCATGTAAAACGTGTAAAGAACTTCATGCCAGAATATGGACATGTTGCAGTCATGTGTATTACCGACAAGCAATTTGAGAACATTATGGTGTACCATGGCTCTAAGGCTGCCAAGGTAAAATCACAACCCATGCAACTGGAATTATTTTGACTTTTTAGCATTCATTTACATCATTTACAACCATCACCAAGCCATATTCTGTGTTTTCGCAATCGTTAGAATACAAATAGGTTTCCGGAAAGAAACCGAAAAAATGACACTGTATCAGTTTCTTCATAATCGTCTTTGTCTTTTTGTTCTGTCTTATTGACAAGTGCAAAGGTAGCACCGCATACTCCAGGAAAGAAACTTTTCGGGCTTGGTTGTACAAGATGTGGGGTTTGGTGTACAAGACAACTGATACGAGTTGTGATTTGCTAAAAATTTCGTACCTTTGAAAGGTCATCAACACCGGTAGTTTGTACGGGCATCAGCAGGGCGGGGTTGTGATTTGCTAAAAATTTCGTACCTTTGAAAGGTCATCAACACCGCGTGAACGGGGCTTCTCCGCTCCTACGCAGTTGTGATTTGCTAAAAATTTCGTACCTTTGAAAGGTCATCAACACCAAAAGTGGCAAGCGTTCTTATGCCGATTATGTTGTGATTTGCTAAAAATTTCGTACCTTTGAAAGGTCATCAACACCCTTTGTTTTCATTTTTAATTCTTTCTCTTGTTGTGAATAGAAATGATCAATCCCCCTATCCGATATTTTTATTCCTAAGATTAAACATAAACACTTGATTATGAGCGAATAACTCAAAATCAGGTGTTGATGACCTTTCAAAGGTACGAAATTTTTAGCAAATCACAACGACACATCCGTTAGTTTCTTCTACGTAGAGGTGTTGATGACCTTTCAAAGGTACGAAATTTTTAGCAAATCACAACGCATTCAAGTCCTTCTCTTTGCGAGTAGTGGTGTTGATGACCTTTCAAAGGTACGAAATTTTTAGCAAATCACAACTTGACGAAAAATATGGTTCCGAATTATCTTGGTGTTGATGACCTTTCAAAGGTACGAAATTTTTAGCAAATCACAACGGCGTTACCGGCCGTCTATGTCTTCAGCGGGGTGTTGATGACCTTTCAAAGGTACGAAATTTTTAGCAAATCACAACCCCGCCCTGCTGATGCCCGTACAAACTACCGGTGTTGATGACCTTTCAAAGGTACGAAATTTTTAGCAAATCACAACTCGTATCAGTTGTCTTGTACACCAAACCCCACATCTTGTACAACCAAGCCCGAAAAGTTTCTTTCCTGGAGTATGCGGTGCTACCTTTGCACTTGTCAATAAGACAGAACAAAAAGACAAAGACGATTATGAAGAAACTGATGATTTCGCTGATGTTGGTTGTAGCAGCCCACACAGCATGCTTCGCCAACGGCAACAACAGCAATGACGCAGTGAAGACTGCCGCCAAGGAAGTGGTCACCCGCGTGAAGGACGCTCCGTCGGGCACTACCTACGGTGTGGTGGAGACCACCAAGAAGCACATCGTGGTGAATACCCCCGTGGGACGCTACACCATCGACAAGAACGAGGACGGCAGCGTGTCGTTCATGGGTATGACTGCCAAGCTCATCTCCGCCAAGAATGGCGTGTACAAGGTGAAGACCTCTATCGGCACGTTCAGCATCAACACCCGCAAAGGCACCATCACCAAACAGTAACCGACACAAGCACGACCATACACATGAAGAAGTTTTTTCTTGCCAGCATCGCAGCGGTATAGCCCATCGCGGTCTGCCTGTCGTGCGGTGCCGCCCTTCTACAGAAGGTACGCCAAACCCATGTGGAAAAACTGCAGGGACGCCAAAGCGGGGTACGGCAAGGTCGATCCGGAAAGCATAGATCAGGTGCGGGACTACTGCGAGCGCAGGGAATACGACGACAAACGCAAAAAGTCCACCTTATGGCAGAGACATTGTCCTGCTTCATAAGGTGGACTTTTCGTTTTTCGGTGCGACGACTGCCGCTCAGATCATAGAGACAGTCTGCCGCGTCAGCAGTTCCTGAACGGTCGTTTTCGGATGGCGCTTCATGTATTTTTCCACATTGCTGATATACGGAGTGCGGAAAAACGGTTTGCCCAGCACCTTGTTGACAGTCCACATCACCTTGCCCATGTGCTGGTCGCGCTCCTCCTGGGTCTTGGTGTCATGGTTCTGCAGGGGAAACTGCGCCAGAATATAGAAGCAGAGACAGTCCGGCACGATATATTCGCGCGACATCGCCTTGCGCTGGTTGGCATTGTAGTAGCGCATGTACAGGGGATAGTCCTTGCCCAAATACTTGTCGAGCGAGATGCCGATGGAGTTGTCGCCGACGATGACGCTCTGGTCGAGCGACCCGATCTGGGCATATACCGTAGGCTTGGGCAGACCGGGCACCAAGGCGTTGAGGGCGGCAAACGACCGGCTGAGCGACTTGTTGATGTCGCTCATGTTGGCATACTGCACCTCGGCGTCGGTGATGATGCACTGCAGGGTGGTGTCCTGGTAGAAGCGGAGAAACTTGCTGTTGATTTCCGGATCGTTGACCTCGCCCAACTGCAGAACGTCCTCTATCAGCGTGCGCGTCTCCATGGGGTACTCTATGTTCATCTGCTGCAGGGCGGAAAAGTCACCCGTGGTGAGATAGCGGCTCTGCAGACGGTCATAGCGCTGCACTTCCAGCCCTGGCTTGGAATCGTCGTCGCTATTGGGCCGAAGCCGTATCTCGCAGGAAAAGAGTACCAGCAAGACCAGAAACGATATGTAGTAGAGTTTCTTCAAATACAAACAGTCTTCAATACTTTTACAAAAATACTAAAAAATGTTTTTTTAACCAAATTTTACGCCAATTATTTTAAGAATAGGGGCGCGATTCGGTAAAATCGGGCCGCATTTACAAAAAAAGGCTAAGTAATGGTAAAAAAACAACCAGGTCGGTCTTGGATATGCAACCTTAGTAGGTGCGGTGCCCCACCGCACATCACCTTCTGTTTTCTACGACGTGAGCCACGTCGCCTACTGCATGCTACCTGCTATTTTTTGCCTGACGGCAGCTGCGAAAACATCCTGCGGCCGTGCGCATAGTACTGCCACAACAGGGAGAAAGCGCTGCGCTCCGTACTGCCGTCACCCTGCCGTGAGTGCTGTATGCGCTCGCGGTCGGCACGGAACTGCGGCAGCCAGGCACGGAAATCGCGGCGGGCTCGGAGTATGGCCTTGAAGTCGCCCACATTGCGGTTGACTATCAGCGTCTGTACCGCAGCCACATAGTCGAGCCACCGGCGCACGCGCATGACATGCCGCAGGTCGTGCTCGGGAAGATTCTTGTAGAGCATCGTCAGATTGTTGCGGAAGTTGAGGTAGGTCTTCCTCGGATTGCCCTTGGGCAAGGTACCGCCGCCCACATGATAGACACGGCTTGCAGGCAGGCAACGGATATCGCGTCCCATGATGCGGAGCCGCCAACAGAGGTCTATCTCCTCGTTGTGTGCAAAGAAGCGCTCGTCGAGCGCACCGGCCTCCCAGTAGTCCTTGCTTCTGACCATCAGACAGGCTCCCGTGGCCCATAGCACCGGCAGCGGCGTGTCGTACTGTCCGCCGTCGCGCTCCACGACATCGAACAGGCGGCCCCGGCAATAGGGATAGCCGTAGCGGTCGAGAAACCCGCCGGCCGCTCCGGCATACTCAAAACGGTCTCTTTGGCTTTCTGACAGGAGTTTGGGCTGACAGGCAGCGCAGTCGGGATGACGGTCCATATAGTCCTGCAACACGTCGAGCCACTGCGGGGTCACCTCCACATCACTGTTGAGCAGCACATAGTATTCGGTTTCCACCTGCCGCAAGGCCATATTGTATCCGCCGGCAAATCCGTAGTTCTTGTCGAGCGTGATGATGCGCACTGAGGGAAATTCAGCCTTCAGCATCTCTACCGAACCGTCGGTAGAGGCATTGTCGGCCACGATGATTTCGGCCACCTGTGCCGTATGTTGCAAGACAGACGGCAAGAAACGGCGCAGCATGGCGGCCCCGTTCCAGTTGAGTATGACGACGGCTGTCTTCATAGCAGAGTCCCTTTCAGTGCCGAGCGGTCGTGGTTGAAGTCGCCCAGTCGCACTCTGATGATTTCATTGTCATACTCCTCTCGCGCCAGTGCCGACGGAAGCTCCACGCGGATATAGTTCTCGGTAAAACCGTGCATGGCCCGTCCGCGGGACGCCTTTTCGAAGAGCACGTCCACCTCCTGCCCCACATGGGCGGCATAGAACGTCTGGCGCTTCTCCTCACTGAGGTCGAGCAGCCGCTTGCTGCGCGCACGCTTGTCGGCATCGTCGACCACATAGGGTATGCGCAGGGCAGCGGTGCCCGGGCGCTCGCTGTACGGGAAGACGTGGAGCTGGGTCACGTCCATACTGCGCAGAAAGTCGTAGCACTCCTCAAACCGCTCGGGAGTCTCGCCGCGACAGCCCACCATCACATCGACCCCGATGAAGGCGTCGGGCATAGCCTCCTTCACGGCCGCCACCTTGTGGGCGAAGAGCGCCTTGTCGTAGCGCCGGTGCATCAGGCGGAGCACCTCGTCGGAACCGCTCTGCAAGGGAATATGGAAATGGGGCATGAACGCACGGCTCTCCGCACAATAGGCGATAAGTTCGTCGGTGAGCAGGTCCGGCTCCATGCTGCTGATGCGGTAGCGCTTCACGCCCTCTATCTGGTCGAGCGCCTTCACCAGGTCAAGAAACTGCTCATGGGTGGTCTTGCCGAAATCGCCGATATTGACGCCGGTCAGCACCACCTCCTTACCGCCCTCGGCCACGGCCGCCTCCACTTGGGCCACCAGCGATGCAATGGTAGGATTGCGCGAGTTGCCGCGGGCAAAGGGTATGGTGCAGTAGGTACAGTAATAGTCGCACCCGTCCTGCACCTTGAGGAAATAGCGTGTGCGGTTGCCGCGCGAGCACGAGGGCGCAAAAGTCTTGATGTCTTTCGTACGCACGGCGAAATGGCGGTGCAGGGCATTGTCGCCGTCCTTTTGTCCGCCAGACTGCCGGTCTGTCCAGGCATCACTGAGAAACTGTATAAGATTGGCTTTCTCGTTGCTGCCCAGCACGAGGTCTACGCCCTCTATCCGGCTAACCGCTTCAGAGGCCAACTGTGCGTAGCAACCCGTCACCACGACCAGTGCACCGGGATTTTGCCGTACCATACGGTGTATGGCCTGACGGCATTTATGGTCGGCCACATCGGTCACCGAACAGGTATTGATCAGGCAGATGTCCGCCTGTTCGCCGTCGTCTGCGGTGCGGACACCCATATCGGAGAGCATTCGGCCGAAGGTGGAGGTTTCCGAAAAATTGAGTTTGCAGCCCAGCGTGTAGTAGGCCGCAGTCTTATCTTGAAAGGCTGATGTATCTATCATATATATAATGTACGCGCGACCATATACAATCGGACGCTTCTGCAAAGGTACGAAAAAGATTACGAAAACCGTTCTGCGCCGCACCGCAACAAGGCCATTTCAGCGGGATTGAAAGAATTAACATCGGTTAACTATCCACATCTTATTGATTTTCAATCACTTGAAAAAAGGTTACAAAACAGGCCAAAAAAAAGTTCTAAAAATAGATTGGCGTATTGAAAAAATACTTACCTTTGCAACGTTTTAATAAACAACTGATTGTTTTACAGATTTTAAAAAGCAAAGAAAATGAAGAAATTAGTTCTTATGTTCGTAGCTATCGCAGCTATCTCTTTCGCATCTTGTGGTAACAAAACTGCTGCTCCCGCTGCTAACGCTGATAGCGATACCGTACAGCTGGCTGACACTGACACCGTTCAGACTGTAGATAGCGACTCTATCACCAAGTAATTCGGTAGCCGAACTGAAAAATGAGAGATTGGCCATTGGACAAAGTCCGATGGCTTTTTTCGTATATATACTCCAAGAAAGCAACAGAAAAACCGTTGCCCGGCTCGAAAGAGAAAGGTCGGACAACGGTTTTTGCATTGTCTTCGGCGGACGGCAGGAGTCCACATGGAAAGGCCGCCGGTAAAATTTAGTAGGTGCGGTGTCCCACCGCACAGCAGCAAGAATACGCTATTGACCGTAAAAACATACATTCCTCATTGCTGTGCGGTGAGACACCGCACCTACTAAAGACACCACGTCCATAAGCGGAGAACGCAGCATCTGCCTGCCCTATCAATCCTACAGGCTGAATCATTCGTTCACGTAGGCATGCTCTATCTCCACGACATACACATCGTGATAGCCGCCATTGGCACCGCCGTACCACTTGCCAATACCCGCATCGAGAAATCCTTCGCGCTTGATGGTATCCTTGTAGAGCTTGCGGCACTCGAGCGTGAGGCGTGACTGGACGAAAGCCACATTGCCGTCGGCGGTCAGCACCGGCTCCAGACCGGTAGCGGCGGTCTTGTCAAGGTCGCGGCCTGACTTGGAACCGCATACCGTATAGATCTTCCGGGCTTCTTCGCCATGTCCGAGAAATGACAGCACGAGCGTGTCGGCCGACTCGATGAACTCATGCGTATAGCGTTCGGGACGGATGAACACCACTGCCACCGGCTTGTTCCACAGCCATCCGAGACATCCCCACGAGGCCGTCATCATATTGTACTTTTCCTTTGTGCCTGCCGAAACAAGCATCCACTCCTTGCCGACAGTCTCAAAGACATTGTCGCGCAGGTCTGCTACATTGATTTCTTTCATACCTTATCTTTATATCGTTTTGTATCGTCATTACTAAGTTTCACTTTCTCACGCGCTTGCATTTTCCGCTAAACGACTCTACGTGCAGACGGATGATCACCACCCGATGAAAACTCTTCTCCGAATATTCCAGCCCCTTTGCCACGTCATCGGGCGAGAGTTTCCCGAGCAGCAGCCGGATGGCCTTCCACCGCTCGTCATCGTCGTCGACCACGGTTACCGTCGCCTGCAACACGACGCTTTCATACTCGGTGGTAAACTGGCCGGGCAACAGATGCACACGCCCGACTACACAAAAGGACACCTTGTCGTTTTCGGACAGCACACTGAGCTTGCGACCCTCGGGCGCGCAATGCAGATAGAGACAGTCGCCGCCGTCCCACACATAGTTGACCGGTATGCCGTAGGGCACGCCGTCACGCCCCGCCATCGAGAGCACACCGTACTCGGCCTCCCGCAACAGACGGACAGCATCTGGCTCAGGCAGACGTCTGTCACGCCGCCTCACAGAAGAATTGTCATAGTCCATAATTATCCTTATCCAACAAAAACCATGCCGACCAAAGACAAGGCCATTTAGACAACTATTTCCACAATCCATCGTGTATATCAAAGTTTGTTTTTACCTTTGTATAAAGAGGAAAAGACAAAGCAAGCATACGAACGCACAATTATGACAACAAGGGAAATAGACGAACGCTCATTGGCAAATGCACTGCGCCTCTTTGCGTCGGGCGACATAGCAAACATTCCTGTTGGCACTGCAGCAGGGCTCCAACAGATACACCGTTATCTCTTTGACGGCTTGTATCCGTTTGCCGGCATCATACGCGACAAGAACATTGCCAAAGGCGGTTTTCGCTTTGCCAATTCGCTCTACCTTGAGGCTGCGCTGTCGGCCGTGGAGAAAATGCCCGAAGACACCTTTGAGCACATTATAGAGAAGTATGTCGAAATGAACGTCTGCCACCCTTTCATGGAAGGCAACGGGCGTTCAGCCCGTATTTGGCTGGACATGATGCTGAAACGCACGTTAGGCAAAGTGGTCAACTGGCAGTACGTAGACAAAGACCAATATCTGTCGGCCATGGAGCGTTCCCCCATCAACGACCTCGAATTACGCTACCTGCTCAGCCTCCATCTGACTTCCGATACGGAGAACCGCGAAGTGATATTCAAGGGAATCGAGCAAAGCTATTATTATGAAGGGTATGAGAAACAGAATTAATGCCAGCGAAGCACCCACTGCAAATTGCCCGAAGATGGCCCTCACCTACATATCAAAAGAAAAATCACTGATGCTGAAGGGTCTGGCCCTGCTCTTCATGGTGGTCTGGCATTTGTACAGACCGGAAAACATGCAGGACAGCTTCCGCTTGTGTACACTACAGGGCATGCCGCTGGCCAGTTGGCTTGCCCAAGGCTGCCATCCCATTGGCCTCTACCTGTTTATGAGCGGATACGGCTTGTACTACACGCACAATATGGCCCGCCGTAGGGGGGGGGTATTTGTTAAGAATTATTAAACTTTACAAATTATATTGGCTTACCTTGCTTGTATTCCTGCCCATAGCCCACTATCTTTCCCCGACAGTCTACCCCGGAGGATGGCTGAAAAGCATAGCGAGCATCACCGCCTTCCGCACATACTGGAACGGCGAGATCTGGTTCCTGTTCCCGTACATGCTGCTGGTACTGACATGCAAATGGATATTTGCCCTGATCGACAAGGCTGGAGCCAAGAAGGTGCTGGCCGCCACCTACGTCCTCTACCTCATAAGCATCTTTCTGGTGAGCAGGTGCTACACATCCTTCTTCGCCCACCACTACGCCATCTATCATGCCGTACTGTATTTCGACTGTCTGTTTATGTTTGTCGTGGGTGCCGTATTCTGCAGATGCGCCCGGCGCGAGTTCACGGGTCCCGCCATGCGTCTGTTTTCGCTGCCGCAGCCGGTGCTGCTTCTGCTGCTTGCGCTGGTGTTCCTTTCCGGATGCCTGCTGAAGCACGGGGCGGTCTACGGTCCGTTCCGGCAGGCCATTCTGATCATTCTCTTTGTCCGCATCAACTGGGGAGGCTTTGCGACGAAAGGGTTTCGCTTCCTGGGCAAGTACAGCACTGTGGTATGGCTCATCCACACCTGGATCTGCTACTACCTTTTCAGAGACGGCATCTACTCGCTGCGCTACCCCCTGCTGATGCTCCTTGTCACCATGTCGGCCAGCATCGCCATCGGACACGCCATCATGATGATAGACAAATATACCAACAGGGCACTGCACATAGACAAAGCCCGAACTTAGAATCCCCATAAAAAGAAACATAGAAAAAAAATGGAAATACTGCCCGTCGCCCACTTCCGCTCCCCCTTCCCCACCAAGTTCGGCATACCCAAGCAAAGCGGACTGGTGGAGCAGCTGCGGGGGCGCATCGTCTTCACGCCCGACTACCGTTCGCCCGACTACATCCGCGGTCTGGAGGAGTTTGACTACCTCTGGCTCGTCTGGGAATTCTCGGCCAACAAGCATGCCGCCAACAGTCCCGTCGTGCGTCCGCCCGTGCTCGGCGGCAACGAAAAAATGGGGGTGTTCGCCACAAGGTCGCCCTTCCGTCCCAATAACATCGGCCTGTCCTCCGTGCGCCTCGACCATATAGAGACGACCGCCGAAGGTCCTGTCATCCATGTGCTGGGCGCCGATCTGATGGACGGTACACCCATCTACGACATCAAGCCCTACGTCACCTATGCAGACTGCCACATCGGGGCACGCTCGGGCTTTGTCGACAAGCGCACCTGGCCCAAGCTCCGCGTTGTCCTGCCCGACAACATCCGGCGGCAGTTCACCGAGGCCGACGCCGAAATGCTCGTTCATATCCTCGAACTTGACCCCCGTCCCCACTACCACAACGACGCAGCCAAGGTCTACGGCATGGCCTTCTCCGGACGCGACGTGCACTTCCAGGTTGAGGGCGACACACTCACGGTCGTGTCGGTATAACAGTAAGGCTTTTACATGTTTTTATATTCCATTGTCCCCTGAAAGGGGCGCATAATTTTTCTTTATGGTTGAACTATGCGCCCCTTTCAGGGGCAATGTGGATAAGAGCTAAAAACGCAGGGGCCGCTCGACTTTGTCGCTTGCGTCAGCAAGAAACCCTGCGCTATATTATACTCAAGTTTCGGATTTAGAATTTACGATTAAGAAATTTGCATAAAAAAGGCTTTG
>CAVHOL010000065.1:0-15501 GCA_963637655.1 bacterium
ACAAGATCACCGTCAACCAGGCACGCGGCGGAGGATTTGCCGTGAGCCTCATCGCAAAATAAGAAGCCCAGACATGCCCAAACATCTCACTGACCTTACCACTATGCACACACCACACACACTCCGCACATGGCTTACAGGCTTTGCCCTGCTGGCCATGCCCTGCGCCGCTACGGCCCAGATCATCTACATCGACGACTCGGGAAAAGGACCCGAGACCGACAACACATCTCACTTTGTACGCAAGGGTACGCCCCACATGGCCCTGCGTCCGGTCGCAGCCGGCCAGGTACGGCTGTTGCCGGGACTCTTCAAGGACCGCTACGAGCTCAACCGCAAGTACATCATGGCACTCGAACCGGCCAAACTCCTGCAGAACTTCTACGCCGAAGCGGGACTCAACAAGGAGTACATGGTCGGCAAAGACGGCGACACCAGTCAGTTGTACTGGGGCTGGGAAAGTCCGATGGGACAGCTCCGCGGCCACTTTCTCGGCCACTACCTTTCGGCCTGCGCCTACATGTGGGCCGAGACGGGCGATGCGGCCGTCAAGCAGCGCGCCGACTTCATCGTCAGCGAACTGGCACGGTGCCAGCGCATCAACGGCGGCGAATGGATCGGATCCATTCCGGAAAAATACCTTTACCTCATGGCCGACGGCCAACCGATGTGGTCGCCGCAGTACACCCTGCACAAGACGCTGATGGGACTGTACGACATGTACACCGTAGCCGGCAACCGGCAGGCACTGGAGGTGCTCGACAAGATGGCCGACTGGATGTACCGCTGGACTTCCGAGATGATAGAGAAAGGAAAAGCATCGGCCATACTCAACGGCGAGACAAGCGGCATGCTGGAGATATGGGCAGCAATGTACGGTCTCACCGGCAAGGAGAAATACCGCGAACTGATGGACCGCTACGGTCACCCCTGGCTTTTCACCCAACTGCTCAAGGGCGAGGATGCCCTGTCGCTCGACCACTGCAACGCCTCCATACCATGGTCACACGGTTCGGCACGCTGCTACGAGGTCACCGGCGACGACTACTGGCGCACGCTGACCGAAGATTTCTGGAAATGCGCCATACACGAGCGCGAGCAGTTTGCCACCGGCGGACAGAACGCCGGAGAGCACTGGATACCCAAGGGACGCCTCGCCGACTTTGCCGGAGAGAACAACCAGGAGCACTGCACGGTATACAATCTCATGCGCACGGCCGAATACCTGTACAAGTGGACAGGCGACGCCGAATATGCCGACTATGTGGAGCGCAACCTCTACAACGGCATTCTGGCCCAGCAACACCCGCAGACCGGCATGGTGGCCTACTTCCTGCCGATGGCCTCGGGCTACAAAAAAGGAGGAGAAAAGGGATGGGGACACCCGACCATGGACTTCTACTGTTGCCACGGCACGCTCGTACAGGCACAGACACGCTACCCGAGATACATCTACTTCGAGCACGACGGCGGACTGACCGTCAGCCAATACATCCCATCGGCGCTTTCCTGGCAGTACGACAGCATACCGGTAAGCATCACACAGGACTTCGAAGGCAACCAGTGGAACAAGAACTACGATGCTCCGCGCTGGCGCATCGTCATGCAGGTGAAAGCCGACAAGCCCGTCGCCTTCTCGCTCAAGGTACGCCTGCCGTGGTGGCTTGACAAGAAGGCCTGCATCACCGTCAACGGCAGTCCTGCAAAAGTAGACCGGCTGCACGGCTACGCCACCGTCGACCGCACATGGAGCGATGACAAAGTCGTAGTGGAGTTCGCCGACCGTCTGTGGACAGAGCCGCTGCCAGGCAGCAAATCCGGCGAGGTTGCCTTCATGGAAGGTCCGATAGTGCTGGCCGCCCCTGTAGGCGAGACACCGCTCAAGGGCGATGCCAAGCATCCCGAAAGCATACTCATCCGTGAGTACGACCAGCAGTATGCCACTGTACGGTGGACACAAAGCCACTACCGCACATCGGGGCAGGATGCGCTGCTGAGGTTCCGTCCGCTCTACGAGATTGCCGACGAGGCATACACGATCTACTTCCCCGTCAAGAAATAGACGACGGTTCCTTCTTCATGCGCCGCATGTCGCGAAAGGCAGACATGGCGACGGGGACTGAAAGGGTGAACGAGCAGACATCGGCCAGCGCCTGGCTCATCTCTACACCCAGAAGGCCCAGCCAATGAGGAAGTACCAACACGATAGGAATGAAAAACAAACCACTGCGCGCCGCCGCCACAAGGTTGGCACGCAGTGGTTTTCTTATGGTCTGCATCAGCATATTGGTCAGTATGATGGTGGCCAGCAACGGATAGGACAGCAACTGCCAGCGGAACGCCACTGCACCCACTTCCACCACGGCGGCGTCATGGCGGAACTCCTCGACGATGGGAGCGGCAAAGGCGAAGCAGACCACTGCCACCGCAAAGAGGAAAGCGGTACCCAGACGCACGCCAAAACGATAGCCTTCATACACCCGACGGTAAAGGCCAGCGCCGTAACAAAATCCGCAAAGCGGTTGGAAGCCCTGGCCAAGACCGATGACCACAGCAAAGATGAAGAACGAGATACGCGTCACTATCGACATGCCCGCAATGGCCGCATCGCCATACGCCCCGGCCGCAAGATTGAGCACAAGGGTGGAGACACTGCCCAGTCCCTGGCGCGAAAGCGAGGGCGTACCGCCAAGTATGATCTCTTTGACATAAGGCCAACTGGGCGAGAAATTGCGGAAATAGATGCCGATATTCCTTTTCTGCCGCGTCATGACAAACAGGATGACGAAACTGCACAGCTGTCCCAGCACGGTAGCTACCGCCGCTCCTCTGATACCGAGACCGAACACAAAGATGAAGAGGGGAGCAAGCACCAGATTGAGCACGGCACCGCTCACGATGCCGAGCATGGAGAAGGCGGCATTGCCCTGAAAACGCATCTGGTTGTTCATCGTGAACGAGCCTGTCATCAGTGGCGCACCCAGCAACACGATACCCAAATACTGTTCCGTATAGGGCAGGATAGTAGGCGTAGAACCGAGAAGCAGGGCGATGTCCGTCAGAAAAATCTGTCCGAGCAGGGCAACGATACATCCGCTCGCCACACTGAGAAAAAATCCGGTGGCCGCCATCCGGCTGGCATTCTGCACATTTTTCGCTCCTAACTGGCGCGAAATATAGTTGCCCGACCCGTGTCCGAAGAAGAATCCGAGCGCCTGTATGAGCGACATGACCGAGAATGAGATGCCCACCGCCGCCGTGCACTGCGTATTGATGCGGCCGACAAAATAGGTATCGGCCAAATTGTAAAGACTGGTCACCAGCATACTGATAATGGTCGGAACGGCCATGCTGAGAATGACACGGGGTACTGGGGCCTCGGTCAGGAATGTGTAATTGTCTGTACGATGTCGCATAGCGAGTGCAAAATTACTGCTTTTATTCTGTATATATTCTGATATAAACTGATTTTGTAGTAACTTTGCAAGTCGGGAAAACCCACACGGACACTGCCTGCGCAACGCCCGTGCACCTTTCCGCACAGCGGACGGACAGGTCGTTTTTCCGACAAGGACATCGGTGAGAAATCAGTATCACAAGCACAAAATCACTACATTATGAGCATCAACATCAAGAGAAACGGCAAGAAACGTGTCATCATCGTCGGTGGAGGATTCGGAGGTCTCCGGCTGGCCAACGCCCTGAGAAAAACAGACCTGCAGGTCATCCTCATCGACAAGAACAACTACCACCAGTTTCCGCCCTTGATCTACCAGGTGGCATCGGCCGGTATCGAGCCGGGCGCCATCTCGTTTCCGTTCAGAAAGATTTTCCGCAAGCGCGACGATTTCTATTTCCGCATGGCCGAAGTACGGGCTGTCTTCCCCGAAAAGAAGCTCATACAGACATCGATAGGCAAGGTAGAATACGACTACCTCGTGTTCGCCGCAGGCACGACCACCAACTTCTTCGGCAACAGCAACATCGCCGACGAGGCCATACCGATGAAGACCGTCGCCGAAGCCATGGGACTGCGCAATGCCCTGCTGAGCAACCTTGAGCGCGCCGTCACCTGCGCCACCGAAGAGGAACGTCAGGAACTGCTCAACGTCGTCATCGTGGGCGGAGGCGCCACGGGCGTGGAGATAGCCGGCGCCCTGTCGCAGATGAAGCGCTACGTCATCCCCTACGACTATCCCGACATGGACGCGTCACGCATGCACATCCATCTCATCGAAGCGGGCGACCGCCTGCTCGCCGGCATGTCAAAGGACTCTTCGCAGAAGGCACGCGAGTTTCTCGAAAAGATGGGCGTGGAAATGCACTTCGGCAAGATGGTGACCGACTACAAAGACCATAAAGTGACAATGAAGGACGGCTCGTCGATTCCCACACGCACCTTCATCTGGGTATCCGGTGTCAGGGCCAACACCATCACCGGCGTTGAAGGCGACCGCCTGGGCCGCGGCGCACGCATCATCGTCGATGCCTACAACCGGGTCGAAGGCATGGACGACATCTTCGCCATCGGCGACCAGTGTCTGCAGACCGCCGATCCGGCCTACCCCAACGGGCACCCGCAACTGGCCCAGGTAGCCATACAGCAGGCCCAAAACCTCGCCCGCAACTTGCAGCGCATCGCAAAAGGCGACAACGACCTGCGGCCGTTCCGCTACAAAAACCTCGGATCGATGGCGACCGTCGGGCGCAACAAGGCCGTCGTGGAGCTCGGGAAATTCCATACCCAAGGCTTCATCGCATGGGTACTGTGGCTCGTGGTACACCTGCGTTCCATCCTCGGCATACGCAACAAACTCATGGTATTGCTCAACTGGATGTGGAACTACGTCACCTACGACGACTCCATCCGCATGATCGTCTATGCCACCAAGCCCAAAGAGATACGCGAACGGCTCGAACGCGAGCGCATCACCCATCTCGGCACCGACCTTTTGGCCGAGGAAGAGATGGAAAGAAAGAAGAACGATACAAAATAAAGAAAAAGAAAAAACATATGCTGCCAAGACTGTTTACCGAGCAGGATCTCGAAGGCAAACGCATCGCCGTGCTGCTCTCGGGCGGCGTCGACAGTTCGGTCGTCGTACACGAGCTGGCCGCCATGGGGCTGCACCCGGACTGTTTCTACATCAAGATCGGACCCGAGGAAGAGGAAGAATGGGACTGCACCTCTGAAGAAGACCTTGAGATGGCCACCGCCGTCGCTGCCCGCTACGGTTGCCGGCTCGAAACGGTAGACTGCCACAAGGAATACTGGAACGAGGTGACACGCTACACGATGGACAAGGTGAAGGCCGGGTTCACACCCAACCCCGACGTGATGTGCAACCGTCTCATCAAGTTCGGTGCCTTCAATGAGAAGCGGGGACACGACTACGACCTTATCGCCACGGGACACTACGCACAGACCGAAACCATAGACGGCAAGAAGTGGCTCGTCACCAGTCCCGACCCTGTCAAGGACCAGACCGACTTCCTGGCCCAGATCTACGACTGGCAACTGCGCAAAGCCCTCTTCCCCATCGGCCACTACGAGAAAAACGAGGTGCGCGAGATTGCCGAACGCGAGCATCTCATCAATGCCAAGCGCAAAGACTCGCAGGGCATCTGCTTCCTCGGCAAGGTGAACTACAACGACTACATCCGCCGGTACCTGGGCGAAAATCCCGGCGACGTGCTCGAGCTGGAGACCGGCAAGCACATCGGACAACACCGAGGACTGTGGTTCCATACCATCGGACAGCGTCACGGGCTCGGCTTCGGCGGCGGGCCCTGGTACGCCGTCAAGAAAGACGTGGAGCAAAACATACTCTATGTCAGCCACGGATTCGAGCCGCGCACGGCCTACAAAGACACTTTCCCCATACACGATTTCCACTACCTCACGGAAAATCCTTGGGGCGAAGAGGCTACCGACATCCCCGTCACCTTCAAGATACGGCACACGCCGGGATACCACCCGGCCCGACTAGAGCGCACGGGCAACGGCGCATACACCGTACACGCCACCGAACTGATACAGGGCGTAGCCCCGGGACAGTTCTGCGTGGTCTACGACGAGCAGCACCACCGCTGCATCGGCAGCGCCGAGATCACCGTCTGAAGAAAACATACAGAAACGGGGTCTTCTTAAGGCGGGTTCCAAGAAAAATAGAATTTGATAATGAACACGCCTTAAAACATATTAAGAAGCACTTCGAAATATAGAAAAAAACGGAATATTCTTTGCCAACTCGGACATTAAGACTATTTTTGCGCCGATGAAACGGATAACAGGCCTTCTGACCATGCTCGCCCTCTCGCTTGTCATCATTTGGACAAGCGCTGGCGTTGCCATGCTGCACTGCGCCCATACAGGAGCAGTGTCGCCGCTCATGACGGCCTCATCCTGCTCATCGTCGTGCTGCAAGGGAAGTACGGCCACGGCCGCACACCACCGCAATGCGGCCCACACGGAGAAGGCGTCACATTGCCATCCGGCATCTTCCTGCATGAGCGTGCAGGTCATGAAACTTTCTCCCAGCACGCTCTCCCATTCCATCCACTTCATCTTCAGCCAAGCACCGACGGCCTGTCTGCTGCCGGCATGGACGCAATCGCTGCTCCCGATGCCGCAAGCAAGGCCGGCGGAGCGCGACTACACGCTGCTCCTCAGGCACGGGCCGCCCCGCAGATACTTGGCTTTCTTGCGCACGCTTCGGATTTGAACGACGGTTTTTCCTCCCCACCCCAAGCGAAACACCATTTTTCAAAACCGAACAATACATGTCAACAAACAAGAAAATCATCATTCCCGGGCTGTTCGCACTGCTCACACAAGGTGCAGCGGCCCGGCAAGTCGCAATAGACTCTATCGCCAACGACTCTGTTTCGCCCTTCGCCGAACAGCATATCGAGGGCATCACCGTCACCCGGCGCCGCATGGGTGTGACCCGTGTGAAGGGAGCTGAAAACGGTTCGCTCATCAATCAGGACGAGCTGTTCAAGGCCGCCTGCTGCAACCTGGGCGAGAGTTTTGTCACCAATCCGTCAGTAGATGTCAACTACAACGATGCCACGACGGGCGCACGGCAAATCAAACTGCTCGGACTGAGCGGCACATACGTGCAGATGCTCACCGAAAATCTGCCCAACTTCCGCGGCGCCGCAGCCCCCTATGCCCTCGGATATGTGCCCGGACCGTGGATGAAAAGCATACAGGTGTCGAAAGGCAGTTCGTCGGTACGCAACGGATACGAGTCGATCACGGGCCAGATCAATGTGGAATACCTCAAGCCCGAGGAAGACGAGGGCGTCACCGTCAATCTGTACGGCGACACGGAAAGCCGTTTCGAGGCCAACGCCGATGCCAATATACATCTCTCTTCCAAGCTCAATACCGAAATTCTCGCCCACTACGAGAACAGGTGGGGACACCACGACGGCAACGGCGACGGTTTCCTGGACATGCCCGGCATACGTCAGTACAACCTGCAAAACCGCTGGGACTACCTCGGACGCACCTATATCTTCCACGGCGGCATCAGTCTCGTCAGCGAAGACCGCAACAGCGGACAGACCGTCCATCACTCCACAGCGCACGACAACAGTCTTCCTCTCTACAAGATCGGGGTGGAAAGCGAGCGCTACGAGGCCTACATGAAGCACGCCTTTGTGCTCGACCGTGCCCACAACGCAAGTATCGCACTCATGGCCACGGCCTCCATGCACGAGCAGTCGGCAGCCTACGGCGCAAAGGCGTACACCGTCAACGAAAAGAACGTTTACGCCCAACTGCTCTTCGAGACTGATTTCACCAAGATGCACAACCTGTCGGTCGGCCTCAGCCTCAACCATGATTTCCTCGGCCAGCGCGTGACCGGCACCGACGACGGCCAAACGGTCAGCATTGCCTGCCTCAGTCCGCTCTCCGACGGACAACGCTACCCGACCATCGGTGTCAGACAGAAGGAGACCACACCCGGAGCGTACGCCCAGTACACCTTCGACTGGAACCACCGCGTCACGGCCATGGCCGGCATCCGCATCGACCACAGCAGCGTCTACGGCACCTTTGTCACCCCCCGCGTTCACATCAAGTGGCAGCCCACTGACATCGTCGGTTTCAGGGCAAGCGCCGGCAAGGGCTACCGCACTCCGTTCGCCCTCGCTGAGAACAACTATCTCATGGCCAGCGGACGACAACTGGACGTGACCAAAGACCTCAAACAGGAAGAAGCATGGAACTACGGCGTCAGCGCGGCACTCAACATACCGCTGTTTGGCAAGACGCTGACCCTCAATGCCGAGTACTACTACACGCACTTCCTGCAACAGGCCGTGATAGACTATGACTCCGACAAGAACCGCATCAGTATCGGCAATCTCGCCGGAAAGAGTTTCTCGCATACCTTCCAGGTGGACGCCAACTATGAGATTCTGCGTGGACTGACGCTCACTGCGGCCTACCGCCGCAACATCGTGAAGTCGACCTACGGCGGCACGCTCATGGACAAACCGCTCACCAGCAAGTACAAAGGGCTGCTCACGGCCTCCTACAAGACCCCGCTCGGCCTGTGGCAGTTTGACGCTACGGTGCAGCTAAACGGCGGCGGTCGCATGCCGACACCCTACACGCAGACCGACGGTACACCGTCCTGGCCCGCCCGCTACCACGCCTTCGAGCAAGTGAGCGCCCAGATCACCCGCTGGTTCCGCCATTTCTCCGTCTACATCGGCGGCGAAAACCTCACCGGCCGCCGCCAGCACACCCTCATCTACGGCGCAGACAACGCCTGGGGGACGACCTTCGAACCCACTATGGTGTGGGGACCGGTACACGGAGCCATGGCCTATGTGGGCATACGCGTGAATATCGGACACAAACTTTAATACACCACTAATAAAATAAAACATAAACAAAGATGAAAAAAGCAATCTTCATGATGGCCATGCTGCTCACCTGTATGGTGGCCGCCGCCAAAGACGTAAAAACCGTAGTGCTGACCACCCAACCTCAGATGCACTGCGAAAACTGTGAGAACAAGATCAAGGGCAACCTGCGCTTCGAGACCGGCGTGAAGAACATCACCACAAGCGTACCCAACCAGACCGTAACGGTAGAGTACGATGCCGACAAGACGAATGAGGCCAACCTCATCGCCGCCTTCACCAAGTTCGGCTACACCGCCACAAAGGTGACTACCGATACTACCGCATGCAAGGCAAAGACTTCCTGCCAGGGCAAAGGCAAGTGCAAGAAAACGAAAAAACCGGCCTGCGGCAGCACCGAAGGTGCAACAGGATGCGGCGCTGCAAGCGGTGCCGGATGCTGCAAGGAGAAGGCCAACACCGAGAGCGGCTGCGGCGGCTGCAAGAACAAGACTGCCGACAAGCCCGCCTGCGGCGGTTGCAAGAAGAATACCGACAACGCTGAAAAACCTGCCTGCTGCAAGGAAAAGCCCGCCATCGACAATGCCGGAACCAGTTCGAGCGCCTGCGGCGGTTGCAAGAACAAGTAGACAGCGGTAGAAAACCGCTAAAGACAGACCGCACGGCCATTTCGTGGGGCCCCACATTCCCCAAAAGACGGGCGTGTGTCATGAAGAAGATGACACACGCCCGCTTTTTTATTGCCGTATCGGGACACCCGAAAAGCAACCCGGTACAGTCCTTTTCTATTTCTTGAGCACCAACACCACCGTCTCATGGGGTGCCACCTTGCCTTGCCAGCGCGCTGCATTGCGCGAAATATCGGCATGCTTCCACACGTCACGCACGGTGTATTTGCCTTGCAGACCGAGCGAAGCGAAGTTGATGGTGGTCTTGACAGTGCGGTCAGACGGATTGAGTATGGCTACAGCGTGGCTGCCGTCGGCCAGCGTACGGACAAACACCTGGCGGTCTTTGTCGCAGACCACGCGTTGGGCGGCCTTGCCCAGCGGATCCTGGTCGATGGCGATAATTTCCTTGTTGAGCAGAATGTCGAGGTCATCCTGGGTGAGATGGCTCAGGTCATTGGTCATGGCCAGCGGCGAGGCCAACATGCACCAAAGGCTCATCTGGGTACGGTACTCCGTCGGCGTGCATCCCACACCGCCGAGATCGCTTGACGGTCCGCCCTTGCCGCGCAGACCGACCACGAGCATATCCATGTCCGGCCACTGTCCCGGGCGCACCTTGTCGGCGAGCGGAGCCGTCACGTCGACAATGTCGAGTATGCCCAGTCCTCCTTGGTAGACGATGTCCTTCCACATGTCACGCACGTCATGGGTTGTGCGCCAGAGCTGTCCGCCCACCTCGGCACACCAGTTTTCGGCATGGCGGTCGCCCCACTCGCAGACGCCGAGCACGATGTCACGGCCCGACTTCTGCAGCGCATCGGCCATGGCCTTGTAGCGTACACGGGCCGTCTGCTCGTCATCGGGAGCATTGCAGTAGTCGTACTTCAGATAGTCGATGCCCCACGAGGCGAAGGTGCGGGCATCCTGCTCCTCAAAACCGTAACTGGCAGTACATCCGCCACAGGTCAGCTGAGCCGCATCAGAGTAGATGCCGAGCTTCAGGCCCTTGGCATGCACATAGTCGGCCAGGGCCTTCATGCCCGAAGGGAATTTCTGCGGATCGGGAATAATGTTGTTGAACATGTCGCGGCCGCCCTGCCACAGGTCGTCGATGAAGATATACTCATAGCCGGCATCGACAAAACCATGTTCCACCATGGCATCGGCCACATCGCGAATCAGTTGTTCGGAGATATTGCCCTTGCAAAAATTCCAGGTCATCCACCCCATCGGCGGCGTGGGGGCCAGTTTTTCACGGGGTGTCACCGTCTGGCCGCAGACATGCAAGGGAAGCGCGGCAAACAAAAACAAGAGTACGGAAGTAATGCGGGCAAAAATGCCCGCCGCAGATAGTTTCATAGATATTGGGTTTTGGTTTGACTTCACAGACAAGCCCCCGCACGCAGACGACGCATCAATACCACTGCACCGAATTGCTGTAACCGCTGCGCTTGTCGTACTTGAGCGCATCGGTCAGCGTGGCGGCGTTGCAACGGAAAGAGAAGTTGTAGCTGGTATAGGGTGCAAGCACCACCGAACAGCTCATGTTGAAGCAGTGGAGGTCGCGTTGCAGGGAGGCCGTCGTCATAGACATCTTGTGCCGTTCGAAGTCGTAACCCGAAGAGAAACTGATGTTCCATCCGTCGCTGATGCGCAGGTTGCCGCTGACGTTGAGGTTCTGCGTGAACTTGTAGGGGTAGCGCATGGTCTTGGTATTGAACTTGCCCGAGGTGTTTTCCCTCATCGTCACGCCATAGCCGAAGGTGATGCTCCAGGGCATGGAGAACTTCATGTAGCCGTCGCCGTCAGTCTCCGCCTTCGACCCTTTCTTGCGTTTCTTGGCACCGCGCTGCGCCTCGATCATGTCGTCGTCGACATTGCTCTCGATATCGGTATCTACGCCCTCGGCGTCCTTGCGGTTGCGGCGCTTGTCATCGTCATCTTCGATGTCGCCGCCGCCGAAGAGCTTGCGGAGTTTTTCTGGAGTGAGCGTGAAGGAGATGTTCTGCGACGTACCCTGGAAACGGCCGAAGCGGCCGTAGCCCCACTCGGTATGGTTGCCGACATAGGGATTGCCGTTCTTGTCAAGCTCGTAAGCATAGGTGGCAAAGACCGCCGTCATGTTGAAGGTGTAGCTCTTCCACCATTTCAGGCGCAGACGCACCGAGAGGTCGCTCCACTGGTGCTCCTTGGCTGCAAAGTTGTAGCTCATGGCGAGTCCAAGCTCGTCGATGATGCTGAGCTTGCGTATACCGGTAGAGTCCTTGTCCGACTTGATCTTCATCTCGATATTGTTGCCCAAGTCGAACGACACGCTTCCGGTCTTTCCCTGACCGGGTACGCTGTACAGTCCGCCGGCGTACGGCGAGTAGGATACCAGCGACACATTGCCGTTGGCGTCGGTCTTCTGATAGGTATCCCAATAGCCATAGCGCGGAGAGCCGAAGTCAGGAGCGTAACTGAAGGTCACCGAGGGAGTGATGACGTGACGGATGGCCTGTATCTTGTCGCCGAAGATCTTGCGGTTGGGTATCCAGAAACCATACACCTTGGTCGACATGGAGATGCCCACATTCCAGTTGTAGACATTGTAGAAGCCGTAGGTCGTGTCGCGCTGCTCGGTCTGGCTGGCCTCGTCCCATGAGCGCATCACCTTGTTGGTGTACATACGGTCGGTGAAACTGAAAGACGGGTTGACATTGATATAGCCGAAGAGCGTGAAGTTGGCACTGACGGGTATGGAGTGGTTGAAACCGTTGCGCCAGTCCTTGACAAGGTTCGACTTGAAGAAGCGGTCTTCCTTGGTGTCGATACGGTTGGAGAGCTGTCCGGTATAACTCATCGAGATCTTCTCGTACCAGCGTTCCTTGCCGACGGCACGGCGGCGCTTGAAAGGATAGAAACGGCTGATGGAGATATTGAGGTCGGGCAGGGTCATCGACAGCGTCGAGTCGGTCATGTTCTGCGAGAGGTTGGCCGTAGAACTGAGCGAGAGTCCGATGCTCGACATCGTTGTACTCCAGCTCACCGAAGAGGTACGGGTACTCTGCGTGAGGGTCTGCGGATTGTAGAGCGAGTTGAGGTTGTTGCGCTCATACGACGATGTGGCGTAGTTGACGCTTGCCGAGAGATGGCTGTAGGGATTGGCCTTGCCGTCCTGACTGTGGGTCCACTGTATCTTGAAACTGGTCTGCCGCGCAAAGTCGGGCATGCCCTTGTCACCGGTTTTGGTATTCTGGTAACTGACGAAGAAACTGCCGTTGTACTTGTAGCGCTTGCGGTAGTTGCTGGCAGCGGACAGTCCCCACGAGCCCTTGGTATAAATCTCGCCAAGGAGTTTGAGGTCCCACTTGTCGCTCATGGCAAAATAGTAGCCGCCGTCGCGCAGATAGAAGCCGCGGTCGTTCTCGTCGCCGTAGGTCGGCATGATAAATCCGCTCGAATAGCTCTTGGAAAAGGGAAAGAAACCATAGGGTATGGCCAAAGGCAATGGCACATCGGCCACGACGAGATAGGCGGGGCCGAAGACCACGTCCTTGCCCGGACGCACTTTGGCGCGAGAGAGTGAAATGTAGAAGTCGGGATGCTCTTTGTCGCAGGTAGTATAGCGTCCGTGCTGCATGTAGACATCTCCGTTGTCATTGCGTTTGGAGATCTCGCTGCGCATGTATCCGTCCTGCTGCTGGGTATAGACATTGGAGATGAGTCCCTTCTTGGTCTTGAAATTGAATGCCATCGTGTCGCTCTCGTACGAGTCAGAGCCCAACTTGAACACGGGCGTGCCGGTGAGGGTGCGTCCGGTCGTATCTGCGGTATCGCGTATACCGGTGGCATGCACAAGGCTGCTGTCCATGCTCATGTAGATCTTTTCCGAGGCAAGGTCCATGTTCTCGTACTTCACGGTAGCCTGTCCGTAGAGATGGGCCGTCCGGGTACGGGCGTCGTAGACAAGAGAGTCTGAGGCTGTATATTGTACGGGAGAATTGATGCCGCCCGAGCGTGAGCGGTTGATGGAGTCAAGACGTATGGAGTCGTCGACAGCCTTGTTGTGGTGGTAGATGGCCAGCTGAAGGGAGTCCATCTGCGTGGTGTCGACGGCCAGCCCGCCCAGCGTATCGGCGACAAGGCCGCTGTCGGCTACCATCATGGTGTCGGCCGGCTGCATGCGCTTGCGTTTCTTCTGCTTCTGCGTCGAGGGTGTGCCTGTTCCCGCCATCATACAGATGAAAGCGAAGAGCAGGAGGGCTATGACTGAGTTTGTTCTCATTGCAATGTTGATGCGAAGTGCAAAATTACGGAAATTCTTGCACATTACGCTATTTTTGCCTTGATGATTTGGCCGGTGCGACGATTTTGGGACCTCGTCCGCCGCATTGTCAGCAATCGGCGGCATTGTCGCACTGCCGTGCGGCAAAAACACACGAAAAAGCCCCGACATCATGAGATGCCGAGGCTAAGAAATTGTAGACTTTACGCGAATTACTTGCTGTTGTCGTTGAAGGTAGCGACACGGTTGAATTCTACCTGCTCGAAGAGCTTGTCGGTAGCGCCCATACCGGTAGCGGTCAGACGGTCGGCAGAAATCTTGTACTTCTTCACGAGAGCCTCCTTCACTGCGTCAGCACGAGCCTGAGACAGTTTCTGGTTGAGCTCGGCAGAGCCTTCGGGAGAAGCGTAGCCCTTGATCTCGACCTTTGCGTCCTTGTGGTTCTTCATGTAGTTGGCAATCAGTTCGATAGAAGCGTACTGTGCGGGGTCAACCACGCTCTTGCCCTGACGGAAGATGACGGTGGGCTGGAGGTTGGTGGCAGTAGCGGGTTTCACGTAGACGGGCTTCTTGTTGTTGCACTCGTCGAGCTGACGCTGCAGGTCAGCGATTTTCTGGTCCTTCTCAGACAGTTCGCCGTCCTTGTTGTTGAGGTCGCTGCGCAGGCCGTTGATCTGTGCATTGAGCGCGTCGATCTCAGACTGGTCGCGGAGCTGGGCAGTGGTGAAGTTGTGGGTACCGTTGGAGTTCTTGAACTTGTAGACCAAGCCCACGTTCAACTGTACGGTGCTGTTGTTGATGTTGTACTTGATACCCTCATAGCCGTTGCCGTTGAGATTGTAGATGATGGCGGGCTCGATATAGAACTGCCAAGCCTTCTTCTCGCCGAGGTTGAAGGCGAAGTCAAGGGCTGCCTTGGAAGTGAGGCAGTCGGTCTTGTAGTACTCATAGGGATGACCGAAGCCGTGTCCCCAGCCGAAGCCGTAGAGAGCGGACACTTCGAAGCAGCGGGGAGTGCCCTTGTAGCCGCCGAACCAGTTGGTCAGGTTCACGGTACCGAGCAGAGAGGTGTTCATTGCGTTGACAAGTGTGTGGGTCGTTGCGCCGTCAACACCCTTGAAGTACACGTTGCTCTCGGCAGCGAGACCGAATACGGGAGTGAAGTTGCGGCCGATGCGCAGACCGGCGTTGGGGCACATGGTCTTCAGCCAAGCGCTACCGGTAGTGGCAGTAGACATACCGCCATTGATGCCGATGTAGAAGTTGTCGAAAGTCTTGCTCTCTGTCACAGTCTGTGCAGAAGCAGAAACTGCCATTGCTGCGGCAGCGAGGAAAAGTAATGTTTTCTTCATAATTTTCTATATTGTCTTTATTGATTTTGCGATTTTCGCTGTAGTTATCCTTTCAAAGTGCTCGCAAAAGTATATAAATAGGCCGTATCCGCCAAATAAATCGGAAAATACGAACACCTTATAAGAAAATCGGAACATTGCGGTATGTACAATTTGTCATTTCCGTTACAATTCTCCACTAAAACGCTATATGACAAAATGTAGAACGGTCACATAAGGCGGGTTATAAAAATTACCTTTGATGGATTTTTGAATTTTAGCCGAGCAGATTTTTCTGTCTTTCTGAAGGAGCATAGCGGGCTATGCGACTGAAGAAGGACGA
>CAVHOL010000066.1:0-15167 GCA_963637655.1 bacterium
GTCGTCCCTACGGGACTTGTCCTCCTCACTGTGCGGTGGGACACCGCACCTACTGAAAAATGCGGATTTTTAACACCCTACCTGCGGGGCTGGACGCACAAAATAATATTTTGATACGATCATTATGTAAAAAAACTGCCATAAATCATGAATGACTTATGGCAGCTTTTGATACCTGTTGTGCGTACTGATTATTTCTTTCCGAGCGACTTGAGCCACTTCAGCGGTTTCTTGATGATGGAGGAGAGGCCGCCGGTCTTGGCGGGCTCTGTCTGGGGAGCTGATGTGGCACGCTGGGAGGAAGCGGAGGGCGTGGTGTTCGGCTTGCGGCCACCATCCTTGCGTCCCTGCGGACGGCGGCGGTTGTGCTGCTGGCGCTCGCCGCCCTGCTGACGGTCACCCTTAGAAGCACGGTCACCCTTGGGAGTGCGTTCACCGCCCTGCTGACGGTCGCCCTTGGGTGCGCGCTCGTCCTTGGAATTGCGGGATCCGCCCTGCTGGCGCTGTCCGTCCTCATTGCGGGACTTTTGCTGGCGGGGCTGGCGTTTCTCCTTGTTCTGCGTATTTTCCTGTCCTTCGGCATTGGCCTCAGCGCCCTGTCCGCGGCCACGGCGGCGGGAGTTGCGGCGGGAGTTCTTGGGAGCGTTGTCGGCAGACTGCTCCGACGGCGTTGCGGAAGCGGCGGACTGGTCTGCGGGAGCGTCAGAGGAAGACTCGGTGGCGACGGGCTTTTCGGTCTTCGGCTTGCGCTGCTGGTCGTCGGGCGTGCGGCGCGGCTTGCGCTTGTGCGACGTGGCATCGCGGTCCTTGCGGCGGCGCGACTTGGCCGAGGTCTTGGCACCGCCGCGGCGGTTGGCCAGCTCGTCATAGTCGGGTGCCTCGCCCAGACCTTCGGGCAACGGAGTCTTGTCGATGGTCTTCTCGAGGAATTTCTCTATCTGCTTGAAGTAGTAGGCCTCCTCGTCGCTGACAAAGGTGATGGCCACACCGTCGCGGTCGGCACGGGCTGTACGGCCGATACGGTGCACGTAGTCCTCGCTGTCGTGGGGCACGTCGAAATTGATGACCATGGCGATGTCGTCGATGTCGATGCCCCGGGAGAGGATGTCGGTGGCGACGAGCACGTCGATCTGTCCGGTCTTGAACTTATAGAGCATCTGGTCGCGCTCGGCCTGGTCAAGGTCGGAGTGCATCTCGCCGCTGTTGATGTGCATCTGCAGGAGGGCACGGTTGATGAGTTTCACCTTCTGCTTCTTGCCCGAGAAGACGATGACGCGCTTCATGTCGCCGCGTCCGAAGAGATCCTTGATGATGCCGAGCTTCTGGTTCTCGTAGCACACATAGGCGCTCTGCTTGATTTTCTCGGCCGGCTTGCTCACGGCCACCTTCACCTCCACGGGATCCTTGAGGAGCGTCTTGGCGAGATCCTCGATCTTGTCGGGCATGGTGGCGGAGAACATGATGGTCTGGCAGGTGTCGGGCAGTTCCTTGGCGATCTTCATGATGTCCTCGGAGAAGCCCATGTCGAGCATACGGTCGGCCTCGTCGAGGATGAAGAACGACACCTTGCTGAAGTCGGCGTTGCCCATATTGATATGGCTGATCAGACGTCCGGGCGTGGCGATAATGACGTCGGCGCCGGCACTGAGGCTCTTGAGCTCCTGGTCGTAGCGGTTGCCGTCGTTGCCGCCGTAGATGGCGAGGCTGCTCACGCCGTCGAGATAGTAGCTGAACCCCTGCATGGCCTGGTCGATCTGCTGGGCCAGTTCGCGGGTCGGGCTCATGATGACACAGTTGATGGCATCCTGGGGATAGCCGCCGTCGGCCAGTTTGCTGAGCACGGGCAGCAGGTAGGCGGCGGTCTTGCCGGTACCCGTCTGGGCTACGCCGAGCACGTCGCGCCCACTGAGGATTTCGGGGATACATTTCTCCTGGATGGGAGTACAGGTTTCGAAGCGCATGGCTTCCAGTGCGTCGAGCACGTTGTCATTCAGATCTAATTCGTCGAAATACATAGTACTGTTGTTTTCTTTTTCTTCTGAGCCTGCCTATGATTGTCGACGCTTCCCGTGAGAGGGAGAGAGAATGTACGTTGCCGTGCGGCAGACCCTGATGTGTTGTTGATGTGTGAGGTGTGTGCCCCAGACCGCCGGTGTCAGTTCGGGGCTTTGCGGTAGCAGAAGTAGGCCACCACCGCGAAGATGATGTTGGGTATCCATGCTGCCAGCATCGGGGGTGTGTCGGCATTGATGGCGAAGGTCGACGACACGGTCTGGAGCATGATGTAACCGAAACTGAGGGCAAGACCGATCCCCAGGTACATGCCCATGCCGCCCTTGCGCTTGCGCGAGGAGAGCGAGGCGCCGATGGTGGTGAGGATAAACGAGGCAAACGACGAGGCTATCCTCTTGTGGTACTCCACCTGGTACTGCACGACATTGCCGCTGCCGCGGTCGATCTGCTTGGAGATATACTCCTTGAGCTCGGGCGAGGTGAAGGTCTCCTGCTGGCCCTTGGAGTAGACCAGGTCGGTCGGTTCCATCTGTATGAGCGTATCACGCGTGGCCCCGCTGGTGATATGCTCGCGCAGGCCGCGCAGCTCGCGTGTCTTCCATGCCTCGATCGTCCAGTGGTACTTGGAGTCGGAGATGGTGTCGTACTGTATACGCGTGGCCGTCAGGTGGCTGACCAGCTTCTTGTTCTCAAACCGGTCGAGCGAGAAGCCGTACCCGCACTTGGTGCTGTTGTCGTAGTGCTGTATGTAGGCGATGGTGCCCTTGCCCACCTGCAGCATCACGTTGTCGGCCGTGGTGATCTTCTTCTTGTTCTTGTACATCGACTCGAAGTTCTGCTTGACCACCGTACCGTGGGGTATGACGTAGGCGCTGAGGTAGAACGACAGGGCCGAGATCAGCACGCACGAGATCATGTAGGGCCGCATCAGCCGCCGGAACGACACGCCGGCGGCGAGCATGGAGATGATCTCGGAGTTGCCCGCCAGTTTCGACGTGAAGAAGATGACGGCGATGAAGACGAACAGCGGACTGAACAGGTTGGCGAAATAGGGGACGAAGTTGGCGTAGTAGTCAAAGACGATGGCCCGCAGCGGGGCGTTGTACTGGGTGAACTTCGTCAGGTTCTCGTTGACATCGAAGACGATGGAGATGGAGATGATCAGCACGATGGAGTAGATGTATGTGCCGATAAACTTGCGTATGATGTACCAGTCGAGCAGTTTGATGTAGCGGCCGGGATTGAGCACGCGCAGAAACTTCAGCCATGCCAGACGGCGGCGTGTGCCCCTCCATAGGCGGAGCAGTCTGCGGTACTTTCTGATTGCGGTTCTTTTCATACGTCGTGATGGGAGGGATTATACGCGCTGGCCGAGACGGTCGATGACGCTGGCTTTCCACTGCACGAAGTCGCCCTGCTCGATATGGTGGCGGGCGTCGGTGACGAGGCGCAGGTAGAAGGCGAGGTTGTGTATGCTGGCGATCTGCATGGCAAGCAGCTCCTGGGCCTTGAAGAGGTGGTGCAGGTATGCCTTCGAGTGCAGGCGGTCGATGTCGCAGCCGTCGGGGTCGATGGGCGAGAAATCCTGCTCCCACTTCTTGTTGCGCATGTTCATCGTGCCGTTGTAGGTGAAGAGCATGGCGTTGCGACCGTTGCGGGTAGGCATCACGCAGTCGAACATGTCGACGCCGCGCTCGATGGCCTCGAGTATATTCTGCGGCGTGCCCACGCCCATGAGGTAGCGGGGCTTGTCCTTGGGCAGAATCTCGTTGACCACCTCTATCATCTCGTACATCACCTCCTTGGGCTCGCCCACGGCCAGTCCGCCGATGGCGTTGCCGTCGGCACCCTTGTCGGCCACGTACTTGGCCGCCTCGCGGCGCAGGTCCTTGTAGGTGCATCCCTGCACGATGGGAAAGAGGCTCTGGCGGTAGCCGTAGAGCGGTTCGGTCTCATTGAAGCGCTTGATGCAGCGGTCGAGCCAGCGCTGGGTGAGCCCGAGGCTCTTCTTGGCGTAGGCATAGTCGCTCTGTCCGGGCGGGCACTCGTCGAGCGCCATCATGATGTCGGCACCGATGATGCGCTCGGTGTCCATCACGCTCTCGGGGGTGAAGACGTGCTTCGACCCGTCGATGTGCGACCGGAACTCGCAACCCTCCTCCCGCAGTTTGCGGATGCCGGTGAGCGAGAAGACCTGAAAGCCGCCCGAGTCGGTGAGTATCGGCCGGTCCCAGGTATTGAACTTGTGCAGTCCGCCGGCCTTTCTGAGCGTGTCGAGTCCGGGACGGAGATAGAGGTGATAGGTATTGCCGAGTATGATCTGGGCCTTCACCTGCTCGCGCAGTTCGGCGAAGTGTACGCCCTTGACCGAGCCGCACGTGCCTACGGGCATGAAGATCGGAGTCTTGATCTGCCCGTGGTCGGTGGTGATGATGCCCGTGCGTGCGTCGGAGGCGCTGTCGGTATGTTGCAGTTCGAATGTCATTTGCTGGTGTCCGGGGTTGCGTTGTCAGTGTTCTTTCCTGCCTTGTCGTCCTCTACGGTGAGGTCTACGGGATGGTCTACGGTCTCGTCGGTGAGGGCGAAGTCCCACACGTCCTGCACGTTCTCCACATAGTGGAAGGTGACGCCCTTGAGGTAGATGGCCGGTATCTCCTCAATGTCCTTGCGGTTGTCCTGGCACATGATGATGTCAGTGATGCCGGCCCGCTTGGCAGCGAGGATCTTCTCCTTGATGCCGCCCACGGGGAGCACCTTGCCGCGGAGGGTGATCTCGCCGGTCATGGCCGTGTTCTTGCGCACCTTGCGCTGGGTGAGCGCCGAGGCGATGGAGGTGGCGATGGTGATGCCGGCCGACGGTCCGTCCTTGGGTGTGGCGCCTTCGGGCACATGGATATGGATGTTCCACTGCTCGAACACGCGGTAGTCTATGCCGAGCGCGTCGACATGGGCCTTGACATACTCGAGGGCGATGACGGCCGACTCCTTCATCACGTCGCCGAGGTTGCCGGTGAGGGTGAGCTTGCCGGCCTTGCCCTTGCTCAGCGAGGTCTCGATGAAGAGTATCTCTCCGCCCACGCTGGTCCAGGCCAGCCCGGTGACCACGCCCGCATAGTCGTTGCCCTGGTAGATGTCGCGGTAGAACGGCGGCTTGCCGAGCAGGTCCTCGATCTGTGCCGGGGTGATCTTCTCGTAGGGCAGCTCGCCGTCGAGCGCCTTGCGGAAGGCCATTTTGCGGAGCGACTTGTCGATCTGCTTCTCGAGCTGGCGCACGCCGCTCTCGCGCGTGTACTGCTCTATGATTTTCTCGACGGCGGCCTTGTTGAACTGCGGTTTGTGTCCCTGCTCGTCGAGACCCGTGTTTTCTATCTCGCGGGGGATGAGATGGCGCTTGGCGATCTCTATCTTCTCCTCGGTGATGTATCCGCTGACCTCGATGATCTCCATACGGTCGAGCAGCGGGCGGGGGATGGTGTTCAGGTCGTTGGCCGTAGCGATGAAGAGCACCTTCGACAGGTCGAAGTCCACATCAAGGTAGTTGTCGTGGAAGGCCGTGTTCTGTTCCGGGTCGAGCACCTCGAGCAGGGCCGACGAGGGATCGCCGTGCACGGTGGCCTGGGTCACCTTGTCGATCTCGTCGAGCACGAACACGGGATTGGACGACCCGGCCTTCTGCAGGCTCTTGACGATACGTCCGGGCATGGCGCCCACATAGGTACGGCGGTGTCCGCGTATCTCCGACTCGTCGTGCAGACCGCCGAGCGACACGCGCACGTACTTGCGCTTCATGGCCTCGGCGATGCTCTTGCCCAGGCTGGTCTTGCCCACTCCCGGAGGGCCGTAGAGGCAGATGATGGGCGACTTGAGGTCGCCGCGCAGCTTGAGCACGGCCAGATATTCGAGGATGCGCTCCTTGACCTTCTCCATGCCGTAGTGGTCATGGTCGAGTATGCGGCGGGCGCGCTTGAGGTCGAGATTGTCCTTGGTCCACTCGTTCCAGGGCAGCGAGACAAACGTCTCGAGATAGTTGATCTGTATGCCGTACTCGGGGCTCTGCGGATTGTAGAGGTCGAGCTTGTCGAGCTCCTTTGCAAACACCTTGGCGACGTCTTCCGACCACTTCTTCTTGGCGGCCCTCTCGGCGAAATCCTTGCGTTCGGGCGAACCGTCGCCCGTGCCGAGCTCCTCCTTGATGTTCTTGATCTGCTGCTGCAGGAAGTATTCGCGCTGCTGCTCGTCGATGTCCTCGCGGGTCTTGCTGCGGATATTCTGCTTGAGCTCGAGGAGCTGCATCTCCTTGTAGATCACCTTGAGCGTGGCGATGACGCGCTCCTTGACCGTATCCTTGGCCAGCAGACCGATCTTGTCTTCGGCGCTGAAGGGCATGTTGGTGCAGATATAGTCGAGCAGGATGACATTGTTGCTGATATTGTTGAGGGCGAACTGCGACTCGTCGGGTATGTCCTCGTTTTCACGGATATACTCTACGGCCGAATGACGCAGGTCGTCGATGGCCGTCTTGAACTCCTTGTCCTTCGCCTTGGGCATCTCCTCGACGCAGGGCGTGACATGGGCTTCGAGATAGGGGGTGAGCTGCGTCAGCCGCTCCATGCGGCAGCGGGCGAGACCCTGCACGATGACGGTGACATTGTTGCCGCCGGTAGGCAGGTCGAGCACCTTGACGAGCTTGGCATAGACACCGTATCTGTACAGGTCGTCCTCGGAGGGTTCCTCTACGTCAGGGTTTTTCTGGCAGAACACGCAGAATGTGGCGTCCTTCTGCTTGCGCAGCCCTTCGATGAGGGCCAGGCTGGGGGCGCGCCCGATGACGATGGGCGCCACGACACCCGGGAAGAGCACCATGTTGCGCGTGGCGAGCAGGGGCAGCGTAGCCTCCACGGACTCCCCGAAGAGATTGCTCACGTCGCCCTCATAGTCGGCGATCATATGTATCGATGCGTTGGCTTTCTTGTTCATATATCGTTTTTGTACTACCATGCAAAAAGCGTGCCTGTCCCCGGCACTGGGCGGTAGGCATGGCATTTTGGGGTACAAAGTTAGACAAAAGATTTCAGATAGGCGGCTATTTTCCAATAATTTGCAGACGGGTTCCAAAAATTGCCTTTGATGGATTTTTGAATGAAACCGGCACAGGAAACCGCCGTGGGCCGGTGCGGCACTGACGGCAGGGCCGCAAAGCCCCCGCACGGCCGCTACAAAGGCCTTGTACGGTTGTTACAAGGTCCTTGTAGTGACGCTACAGAGCCTTTGTAGTGACGCTACAAGGCCCTTGTACGGATTCCAGACGGACCAAAAGGACGGACAAAACGGATTTACACCCTGTCCGCTTCCGCATAGACTATGGGATAAGAACGTCCCTTTGCGACACCCGATTTTGGCCCGCCGGAGAAATTCGCGGTTTGCGCTGCGCAGGAGGCACGGAAACGACACCGGCGGACAACCGTCCGGGCGAATTGCGTTTTGGGCGCTATACGGCCAATCAGAGGGGCAAAAAAAATTTTGCCGTTCGGCCAAATTGCACTATCTTTGCATAAATTATATATAAAATAAGTTATTCACATCGTGCGTGCATACCGACGCACGCCGCTACTGCGAAAAACAAAGTAGGCGAGTCCAGACAATCGCCTTTGACAGATTTCTATGACAAAGACAAAGATAGACTGCTTCCTTCCGTGCAACGATCCGGAAGAGATAACGTCCACACTCCACGACCTGCGCCAATGCAAGGCGGCAGGCCACATCCACCTGTTGGTGTCAGACACCTTTGCACAGCACTACACGGCCCCGGCCAACTGCAGTCTCGTAACGGTAGACAATCCCGCTTCGACCGCCGCCATGCTCAGCATGGCCGACAACAGCAGCGCGCCCTACACGCTCTACTGCCAGAAGGCCGTACCCGTACACCTCGGCCTCTACACCCTCGAGCGGCTGATCCGCGTGGCCGAAGACAGCGGCGCGGGCATGGTATACAGCGACCACACCGACACGGTCGGCGGAAAGGCCGTGCGCCATCCCGCCATCGACTACCAGACGGGCAGCGTGCGCGATGACTTCGACTTCGGACCGCTCGTGCTCTTCCGCACGTCGCTGCTCCACGAGTACGCCGCGTCGCGCCGGGAGGCGGCCTACACCTGGGCCGGATTTTATGACCTGCGGCTCTTTGTCAGCCGCAAAGCCACCATATTCCACCTCGACGAAAACCTCTACACCGCCCTTGAGACCGACAACCGGCGCAGCGGCGAACGGCAGTTCGACTATGTCAACCCGCGCAACCGCGACGTGCAGATAGAGATGGAGCAGGCCGTCACCCGCCACCTCAGCGAGATTGGGGCGACGGTAGACACCGCACACTGCCTGCTGCCCGACTTCGGCGAGCAGGAGTTTGCCTACGAGGCTTCGGTCATCATCCCTGTGTACAACCGCGAGCGCACCATAGCCGACGCCGTACAGTCGGCCCTCAGCCAGCAGACCGCCTTTGCCTACAACGTCATTGTGGTAGACAACCACTCCACCGACGGCACCACCGACATCCTCCGCGACATCACCGTCCACGACCGCCGCCTCATACACATCATCCCCGCCCGCACCGACCTGGGCATCGGCGGATGCTGGAATACGGCCATCGCCGACACCCGCTGCGGACGGTTTGCCGTGCAGCTCGACAGCGACGACCTCTACTCGTCGCCCGCCACACTGCAGCGCATCGTCGACGAGTTCCACAAGCAGAACGCCGCCATGATCGTGGGCAGCTACCGCATGTGCGACTTCGACCTCAACACGCTTCCTCCCGGCATCATCGACCACCGCGAGTGGACCGACAAGAACGGCCCGAACAACGCCCTGCGCATCAACGGACTGGGAGCGCCCCGCGCCTTCTTCACCCCGCTGGTACGGCAGATACGCTTCCCCAACACCAGTTACGGAGAGGACTATGCGCTCGGCCTGGCCTTCAGCCGCCGCTACCGCATAGGCCGCATCTACGACGAACTGTACCTCTGCCGCCGCTGGGGAGGCAACAGCGACGCGGCGCTGAGCATAGAGCGCGTCAATGCCAACAACCTCTACAAGGACCGTCTGCGCACGCTCGAGATCGCCGCCCGGCAGAGCCTCCACGAGCACCGCGGCACGGAGACGCCCGACAGTCCGCTCCACCGCTTCTTCCTCCGCCAGCTGGAGATATGGGACGATACCCGCAAACGCTACCGCGACCTGCAGGACGTGAAGACCCGCGACCTGCAGGACGACGGCCTGACCATGCGTCTGCAGTACAACCCGGCCCGCATCGTCTCCACCGGAGCGTCGATCGCCAAGAAGGATCTGGCCGAGCGTCCCTGCTTCCTGTGCGACTCCAACCGTCCGAAGGAGCAGATTGTCAAACCGCTCGACGCTACCTTCCACCTGCTCGTCAACCCCTACCCCATCCTCCCCGAACACTACACCGTCCCCGCACGCAAGCATACACCGCAGCGCATCGACAGCCAGTATCCCGAGATCTACCGGCTGCTGGAACTGTACCCCACGCTGACCGTCTTCTACAACGGACCGAAATGCGGCGCCTCCGCCCCCGACCATGCCCACCTGCAGGCCGGCACCAGCGGCATCCTGCCCCTGCAGAAAGAGTGGGGACGGCTCAGCCACGACATGGAGACCGTGCTCACGCTCGACAGCGGCGCCACGCTCGCGGCCACCGACAAGGCCCTCACCCCCCTCTTTGCCATACGCTGCCGGCGGGCCGCCGACGGAGCGTCGCTCTTCGGCAAGCTCTACGCCGCCCTGCCCCTGCACGACGGCGACACCGAACCGATGATGAACATCGTGGCATGGCGCGAGACAGGCGAGTACGTCTGCATCGTCATACCGCGCAGCAAGCACCGCCCCGACTGCTACTCGGCCGACGGCGACGCAAGGAGAATGGTCAGTCCGGGCGCGCTCGACATGTCGGGACTGGTCATCACGCCCCGCAAAGAGGACTTCGACAGTCTCACCGCCGAAGAGACCCACGCCCTGCTCCGCGAGTGCGGCATCAGCACCGAGGAGATGCAGGCCGTCATCCGCCAACTGCGCCAATACCCCGAGGCGCTCGCCGAAATGCTGCGGCAGGCCGACGGCGGCGAACCGACCGTATCGGTGGGCATCGTCAGCGGAGCACGCATCAACTTCGCGCTCAACAAGGCCTATACGGCCAAGGGCGAAAGCATATCGGGCGAGCAGACCGTGGAGTTTGCCGAGGGCGCCATACGGTGGAACGGCAAGCTCTACCGCGAACTGACCTTCACACCCCGGTCGGCAGACGCATCGTTCTCGCTGAAGGACGTGACCATCGGCGTCAACTTCCACTGGGAGCGCAAGGAGACACAGACCTTCCTCGGCACCCTGCGGCTCGTGGTCGAGGCCGACAGCATCTGCGCCATCAACGTGCTGCCCGTGGAGCGCTATCTGGAGAGCGTCATCTCCAGCGAGATGAGCGCCACATCAAGTCTCGAACTGCTCAAGGCGCACGCCGTCATCTCCCGCAGCTGGCTGCTCTCGCAGATCGAGCAACGCCTCAAGCGCGACGAGGGCCGCACGGGCTTCTTCTCCTTCATCAAGAAGGAAGACGAACTCATACGCTGGTACGACCGCGAAGACCATACCATATTTGATGTCTGCGCCGACGACCACTGCCAGCGCTACCAGGGCATCACCAAGACGACAAGCCCCCACGTGGCCGAGGCCGTGCGCGCCACCGCCGGAGAGATACTCATGAGCGAGGGCGACATCTGCGACGCCCGCTTCAGCAAGTGCTGCGGAGGCATCACCGAGGAATTCCAGTACTGCTGGGAAAATATCGAGAAGCCCTACCTCCTGGCCACACGCGACTGCGCCGGATCCCATCCGGCCTCCGGCCTGCCCGACCTCTCCGTGGAAGCAAACGCCGAACAGTGGATACGCTCCGCACCGGCCGCCTTCTGCAACACCCACGACCGCAAGACCCTCTCGCAGGTGCTCAACGACTACGACCAGGAGACCGCCGACTTCTACCGCTGGACGGTAGACTACTCCCAGGAACAGCTCTCGGCCCTCATCGCCGAAAAGACCAAGATGGACTTCGGCGACATCGTCGACCTGATACCCGTAGCCCGCGGCAAGAGCGGACGCATCTACAAACTGAAGATTGTCGGCACCCGCCGCACCTTCACCATCGGCAAGGAGCTTGAGATACGGCGCGCCCTGAGCGAGAGCCATCTGTACAGCAGCGCATTCGTCGTAGACAAGGACGGGCTGCACGACGGCATACCCGCCCACTTCCGCCTCACCGGTGCCGGATGGGGACACGGCGTGGGACTCTGCCAGATCGGCGCCGCCGTGATGGGCGAGCAGGGCTACTCCTACGGCCAGATACTGCTGCACTACTACCACGGAGCTCAGATCAAGAAGATATACGGCGACGGACAGGCTGACCTGTAACGCCCAAAGATGCCGGATAAAATCAAAAAGGCACAAAGAGCATACCCGTCAAAACAGAATTTAATCATGCGTGAATTTTTTAGAACACGCCTTTAATAATGCGTGAAATTTTTAGAGCACGCCATATATGACACCAAATACAAAACAGAGAAATCCCTGGGCCTGGATACCGACGCTCTACTTCGCCGAAGGCCTGCCCTACATCGCCGTGATGACCATCTCGGTCATCATGTACAAGCGCCTCGGCATATCCAACACCGACATCGCCCTCTACACGGGCTGGCTCTACCTGCCGTGGGTGATCAAGCCGTTCTGGAGCCCGTTCGTCGACCTGGCCAAGACCAAGCGCTGGTGGACCGTCACCATGCAGGCCATCATCGCCATCGCCTTTGCAGCCATCGCCTTCTCCATACCGACGTCGGCCTTCTTCCGCCTGACACTCGCCGTATTCTGGCTCGTCGGGCTCACGTCGGCCACACACGACATCGCCGCCGACGGTTTTTACATGCACGCCCTCACCGAGCACCAGCAGTCGCTCTACGTCGGCATCAGAAGCACGTTCTACCGCATCGCCATGATCGCCGGACAGGGTCTGCTCGTCATCCTCGCCGGACTCATCGAGACGGCCACCGGCCTGCCGCCGGCCAATCTCACGGTGGAGGCATCGCCGCAATACCACAATGCCATCACGCTGCCCGAGTTCGCCCAAAGCGAGACGGACACCGAGCAGAATGCTGACGCGGCCGCAGACGAAAAGACCTTTGTCTTCACCCCGCAGGTCATCAAGGCCGGAACGCAGGTCGACAAGAGCTATATCAGCGACGCCAAGCAGCGCATAGCCGCACTCACCGACAGCATACGCCGCCTCAACGAGGTCAACGGATTCACTCCGGCCACACACCCTGTTGCGGCCCCCGCCGACGGTACGGGCGACAAGCCGGCCGAAGCAGGATGGTTTGAGCGCTTCACCGCCTGGGTACACGACACGTTTGGCGAAGAGGACCGCCAGACCGAAGAGATTGTCGGCAACATCGCCGTGGCCGCCGTCCGGCTCAGCGCACAGCCCGCCGAAGACGAGACGGTCATCGTCAACTTCTCGCTGAAGAGCGGCGACCAGAGCATCAGCCTCGAGCAGAACAAGTTCCCGGCCCGCTTCACGTTCACCCGCGACAACTGGGACAAGCCGGCCTACCTGCTCTTCCATATCGACCCGAAGCTCAAGACCGCCACCCAAGCCACCTTCACCGGCACGTCGGGCAACATACCGATGGCCTGGTTTGCCGTCTTCGCCGTGCTCTCGGCCTTCTTCCTGCTGTGCTCCATCTACCACAGCTTTGCCCTGCCGCGCCCGGCAAGCGACCACGCCGCCACCGACGCCAGCGCCGGCGGCATCGTCAAGGCTTTCTTCGACACCTTCCGCACATTCTTCGCCAAGCCGCAGGCCGGCGTTGCCATACTCTTCATGCTGTTCTACCGCCTGCCCGAAGCACAGCTCGTGAAACTCATCAATCCCTTCCTGCTCGACCCCATCGACAAGGGCGGCATGGGACTGACCACCGGCGAGGTGGGCATCGTCTACGGCACCGTGGGCATCATCGGGCTGATGCTCGGCGGCATCATCGGCGGCATCGTCGCCGCAAAGGGCGGCCTCAAGCGCTGGCTCTGGCCGATGGCATGGAGCATGTCGCTCACGTGCCTGGCCTTTGTCTACTTGAGCTACTTCCAGGACCACTCCCTGCTGACGGTCAACGTGTGCGTATTCATCGAGCAGTTCGGCTACGGTTTCGGCTTCACCGCCTACATGCTCTACCTCATCTACTTCTCCGAGGGTGAGCACAAGACCTCCCACTACGCCATCTGCACCGGATTTATGGCCCTGGGCATGATGCTTCCGGGCATGGCCGCAGGCTGGCTGCAGGAGACGATCGGCTACCGCCACTTCTTCGTATGGACGATGATCTGCTGCCTCTGCACGATACTCGTATGCGCATTTGTGAAGATAGACCCGTCGTTCGGAAAGAAAAAGCAATAGCCGACCGCCTAACATCCCGTTCTCACCCCCGATTCTCACAAGGCGGGTTCTAAAAATTACCTTTGATGGATTTTTGAATTTTAGCCGAGTAGATTTTTCTGTCTTTCTGAAGGAGCATAGCGGGCTATGCGACTGAAGAAGGACGAAAAAGATGCCGGATAAAAACAAAAAGACACAAAGAGCATACCCGTCAAAATAGAATTTGATAATGCGTGGAATTTTTAGAACACGCCACAAAAGACCGACAATGGCAAAACCAAAGACCGACATCCTCCCGCCCCACATGCACCGGGGTATCGCCGCCAAGGAGATACCCTGGAAGTGGATGCCGTCGCTGGTATTCGCCGACAGCCTGCCTGTCGCCACCATACTGCTGGCGCTCACGACACTCCGGCGCTTCGGACTGGGCAACGGCGACATCACCTTCTACCTCGCCGTCATCTGCCTGCCGCTCGTACTGCGCCCCTGGGCCAGACTGATGACCGAACGCATCATGGCGAGCCCCAAGGCATGGATCGTGGCCACCGAACTGGTCGGCGCCGCCTCGCTGTGGGCCACCGGCTATACGCTGCAGAGCAATGTATGGATACCCTGCACCATAGGTTTTCTCACGCTGGGCAGCTTCGCCGCTGCCATACACTCGGCAACGCTCGGATGCCACTATACCGCCCGGCGCCACGAGAACGGCACCGGCACCCTTTTCCGGCTGAGACGCACCGTCCGCGCCATCGCGCTCATGTGTGGCGCCGGGGTGCTTACCATGATGGGCGGCAACCTCGAAGTGATGCGGCGCAACATACCCTACTCCTGGGCCAGCGTGTTCTATCTCCTTGCCGCCTTGACAGCCGCATGCTGCCTCTACCATTTTTTTGTCTTACCCTCCAGTGCAGCACGACAGACAGATAATCTGCCGGCTGAAATTGCAACCGGACACAGTACATCAGGCGTCGGCGCCTTTCTGCTGATGACGGCAGAAAGTCTGTTCGTGGGCGTCGGTCTGCTCTTTCTCATTGATGCCGTGCACAACGGCGGACAAGGACTGTCGCCCCAGGAGTTCGGCCTTGCCGTAGGCACGACGGGGGTCGCAGCAACCGCTGCCGGGGCCATCGGAACAGACCTGCTGCTCCGGCGGAAAAAGCGATTGGGCAAGGCGGGGTTGCTGGCCGGAACCGGTGCCGTACAGTGCCTGTTATTCCTGTTGATGAGCACCGCCGCCCCAATGTCGCTCACCGCCATCATCTTCTGCATGGTCTGCATCGGCATCTGTCATGGTGGAGGGTTTGTCGGACTGCTCACCCTACTGCACCGGCACGTCACCGGGAGCACAACCGACACAATCTTGGCCCGGAAAGCATCGGCCTCGCTGCTGGTCGCCACCCTTGCCCTCATGATATCGGGCACGATGGAAGAATCGATGGGCTACACCACATTCTTCGCCACCATACTCTGCGTATGCACGGCGGCCGCTGCCGTCTCCTTCCTGCTGGAACGGAAGGCCGGTACGGCAAAAGCCGACGGAGAATAAGACAGAAAGGGATAACGGAGAAAAAAATACCAGCCCCGTAGGGTAGGATGTTCAAAATCCGCATTTTTAGTAGGCGCGGTGTCCCACCGCACAGTGAGGAGGACAAGTCCCGTAGGGACGACATAATAT
>CAVHOL010000067.1:0-14181 GCA_963637655.1 bacterium
CCGAGCAGATTTTTCTGTCTTTCTGAAGGAGCATAGCGGACTATGCGACTGAAGATGGACGAAAAAGATGTCGGATAAAAACAAAAAGACACAAAGAGCACATCCGTCAAAAAAACGTAATGCGTGGAATTTTTAAAACACGCCTTTAATGAACGATATAAATGCTGAAAACGATGACATCTCAAAGGTTGTGCTATGTGAGCCGTAACTATTATGATGCGACAAGCGCCGGGAATAAGGCGAAAACCGATTATGAGAAGATTCTTGAATGTCATGGGGCCCGAAGTATTGGCTTGCCAAGAAAAGTGTCTTCGGGCAAGGTCGGAGCTTTTTTCTACAATCTTGCCAGTATTGTCATTTCCGGAATCCGGATGAAGCGTGGTGACGTAATCGTGATACAATATCCACTGAAAAAATATTTCACCAATCTCTGCAAAATGGCGCATCTGCGGCGAGCACGTGTGCTTGTCTTGATACACGACCTGGGTACTTTTCGACGGAAGAAACTTACTGTAGCCCAAGAGCTTCAGCGGTTGTCGCATGCAGATTATATCATTGCAACGAATGAGGTGATGGCCGATTGGTTGCGTCAGCAAGGACTGAAAATACCAGTCGGCAGTTTAGGGTTGCATGACTATCTCTCTTCGTCGTGTGCAAAACCCCATGTCTCCGAACCGAAAAAAGGTGAATGGAATATTGTATACGCGGGATCACTCAATATGAGGAAGAATGCATTCGTATATCAGCTGCCCACCTTAAGCCAGCATGTGGTATTCCATTTATACGGGAATTCTACGGATCTCAGTTCAATATGGGACAAGCCCAATATAGTATGGCATGGTTATATGCCATCTGAGATTTTCATAAGCGGAGTGAGGGGTGACTTTGGCTTGGTTTGGGACGGTGATTCATTGGACTGTTGTGACGGCGCCTTTGGGTCGTACCTCCGTTACAACACGCCCCACAAAGCCTCGTTTTATTTGAAAGCCGGGCTCCCGCTTATTGTATGGAGTGAATCGGCCATAGCACCGGTTGTACGCCAATTAAAGATAGGTGTCGTAGTTAGTTCTCTGAAGGAAATTGATGCGGTTCTTGGCCAAATTACGCCGCCTGCATATGCCGAAATGCAAAAGAATGTCAGCGGTGTCTCTCGTAGAATCGGAAATGGCGATTTTCTGATGGCTGCGGTTCGAAAGGCCTTAGAGGAAATGGGATATTTCACTTAGCAAGTATGGGTGAATGCATACTTGATGGCGTTCCATATATGTTTGATCCTCAGCTCCAACTTTCTACCAAACTTTCGTTTCCTCCAACTTCCATAAATTCTATGAACACCAATGGTCTCTCTATCTGTTCTATAGTGATTGTTTGGGGCGAGAAAGTGCGTCGGGTAGATAGTTATGCCATGAAGTTCCTGTAGGGTGTCTTCCATCTTGTAACCATATCTTTCCGCAATCTGTTGCATGACGTAGGGAGATATAGTTTCGTTTAGCGTACCGTCAGCGTTTGTAAAATGATGGCTTGCATAGTACTCATAGACGTCACGACAAAATGCGTTTCCGGCAGCACCGGCGAAAAAAGCTGCTTGGAGACCGAATGTCGGTTTCCCGTCATTCTCGTGGAAAGTAAAGAAGGAGGATTTGCCCAGCAGATTGTCAAACCTACGTTTTATCAGTATGTCGCTATCCATATATATACCTCCTTCTTTGTAGACCGCATAGAATCTTACTGCGTCTGCTGCAAAAGCCCATTTCTTCTTTTCCAGTGCCTCGTTGATAAAGTCACAACCTATGGTCTTTGCGTCTTCATAGGTCCATCTTTTGATGGAAAAGTCCGGGAGGATGCGCTTCCAACTGTTGATGCAGGCTTTTATTTCTACTGGGTATGGGTCGTCGCTGAACCAGCATAGGTGTATTGTCTTGGGAATCATGATTTACTTTTTAATAGGTCGTAAAGACAAATTCTACAGTTTTTATAAATTGTATCAGCAGAATATAGATAATGACCAAAGGTGATGTTTTAGATACCCCTTTTGCCAAAGAGGGAAATATCTCGTGTATGGACTTGTACGTACCGCTTGCCAAACCGTAAGTGGCAGATATGATGACAGATACAAGTAGCAACGTAGGAACTGCATTTGAGAATAGCCGACTTGGATACAAGTGTCCTGTTACCCCCGACAATATGGCGTGAGGGGGAAGAGTAAGGAAGGCCAGTATGGCTATAGTAATGACAGTCTGTCCTAAAGCAATGCCTAATGCAGTTCTGCAACGGTAGTCTACTTTGTAAGGATGTCGTATAGCTTGACACAATCCACTTGAGCAGAATATGTTCCAGGACATACCTGATAATACAATCCACAGAAGTACGGGTGTCAGCGTGTTGTCTGTGAATGACCCGAACATCCAACGTATGCCGGCGGTGCTCAAAAGCGAGTGTACGCTCCATTCAGGTTTTGCTGCTCCTACTATCCAGGAGCAGAGAATGAGGATTGTCTGACAGGCAAGCAATAGAATTGCAATGACGGAAAACCATCTTCTATTCTTCATCTGCAACAAGATTGTCTATGTCAAGTATCTGAAGCTCAATGGCACGGACGGCAAGACGGGTTGCGTTGATTCCCATATTGCCATTTCCATCTGGGAACAATTTGTGTACTAACTCGTTCTGCCGTTTTTCAAGACTTTTTACTCCGAAGGGCATGGCGCGTAGGGCGGCTATCTGCTCCTTGGTATAGCCAAGGGCCAAATGTCGCAGGAAACGTTCGTCATATTCGTCAATTTCGTATCTGACAAATGACTCTTGTCTGGAAATCTGTTTCATCACAGACTTTTTGAATCTGCTGACTATGCATTCCAATATAGGTTGGTTGAACACAAGACGTTTGCCTTGCATGACATTCAGTACATCGTTACGTGTCAGCATTTCTCCGCTCTTCAGAATGATACCGTCACAACCGGCATCAAGTGCATCTACCCATAGTTTCTCATTGAGAATCTCTCCTGTGAAAATGAGTATTTTCAGTTGGTGATACGTTTCTTTCACCCTGCGGCAAATCTCTACACCGATAGTCGTGGAACCACCCAATCCCAAATCGAGCAGTACCAAGTCGGGTTTTGCGTCTTTCATCAAACGCCAAAACTGTGTCTCGTCTTGTGCCGTTCCTATAATTTCCGCTTCTGGTATCTCGCTCCGTATGATTCCTTCCGTCCCCTTCAGTTCGAGTGGCACGTCCTCTACAATGATGACTTTAATTTTTCCCATATTGTTAGGCTTATAGTTACTATAACGATATTCTCCTCGGGTTTATTGTATGCAGCCCTGATGCCGCAAGCACGTGCTCCTGTTTTTTCACCGATATTCCGCATTATCTGTTTGCAGACAAGAAAGCGTACATCTGTGGTTTCCGGGGTAAACAACGAGGGCACTTGTTGTGGCGTCAACGAGAGCTTAGGCATAGGAATTTCTAGTTCTATATAGTTATCCGATGTGCTTCTCTCTGTTATTTGGTTTTTATCGGATCCACCGATATGGAATAGTATGTTAAAAAGATAAAGGAACAGGTCCTCGTCAAGTTTTCCCTTTTGTTCGATTTGTTTTGTCGCCTGTGTACACAACAGCACATACAACTCGTGGTAATAGTTTAGAAGTTCATGTATGGATTGTACATCACCGCTTTTACTTCCAATCAGTTGCTTGATACGGGAGGGGTAGTACATTGTCTCGTGTTTGATGGTGGAAAGACAGTTGTCAAGAATACTGTTGCTGATGTGAAATTTACCATATTCCATCAGTATTCGATCGCGATTGTCTTTTCCATATTCTATCTCCGCGGAAATTTGTTCATTGTGTGCGATATGGTTTTCAATGGCATTCTGTATTTGTATAACGACATTATTGATCTCCTCAATGTTTGTGCTTGTGGATTTCAAGTCCTCATACGTTTTCCATATTAGCTTTATCCGTCGTAATTTCTCTTGAGGCGTAGTCTTGGACGTCACAATGTTGTTGATAGCCATGAATTTGTCTATACATTGTCTATAGGCAATCCTGTAGCGGTAATACAGAAAATAATAGGCCGGAAAGATGGATGCAAGCAATATTGCGAGAATGATGATGGCGATATTTTTGTTGTTCTCGGACCGTTGCATCACCTTGACATATTTCAACAGATTGTTATCGGTACTGCATTCCTTGAACAGCTGGGCGTATACCCTGTTATTGTATGCGTAGAGTGTCCATTGATGTAGAGCCAGTGCCGCAACGGCCGTCTCATTTCGTATGTCCAAGATGACGGAGTAATCGGTCTTCAGACTGTCTCGGAACCATTCGGTCTCAGCCGGAACGCTTGAATTCCGGTCTTCTCTTACCATATAATGCTTTCCGTTCGGTTGTATTTCGGAGTAGTGTAGGTTGAGGTATCGCAGGCAACTGTCCGTGTATGCTATCGTTTGGGTATAGGTGCCTGCTATATTGCTATAGTAGGCACTGTCGGCAAATGCACTTGCGGTCTGCAGATAGTTTATTTCGAAGGAAACGGAAGCGGCCATCGACGACGTTGCCGCGGAAATCATGCACAATAGTACTACAATGCTTCTCACAATACCTTTGGGCAAACGGAACCAGAACCGGCTCCCTTCTCCCAAAGTACTTTCTGCAGATATTGTACAGATGCTGAATATCGAACTGATTTTTTTGTACTTCTCTATTATTCCCTTGCAGTTCATCAAACCAAATCCGTGCTGTTGGCTTGAGGTTGATGTAGCGTTTTCCGCTACTGTTTGTGGCATTGTCTGAATATTGTGCTTGAAGAGATTTTTCAGATCAGAAGCTGAGATGCCAATGCCGGTATCTTCAATCGAAATCTCGATATAGTCATTCTCTTCTTTTGCCCCAATGGTAATCTTACCACCTTCTTGTGTGAATTTCCTTGCATTCTCTGCCATGGTATTGATCATGAAGAGCGTCAGCGTTTTGTCAGCCTTGACAGTAGCTTGGGTAGGAATGATATTGAAATCAATATGTTTCAGAGTATAGTTAGACGTTCCTTTTTTGACCATATCAAATACGTCCTGCAATCTGAAGCTCTCAATGTGCAGGCTTAATGTACCTGGGTTCAGTTGTATCCATTTGGTCAAAACATTGTTATATGTGTCGATTTTGTCTGAAATTTCCGTGATGTATTCATACCTCTCTCTTTTTGTATCCTCATCTTCAGATTTTGTGAGCAAGATGCTTACGTCATGTTTCATTCTGTTAATGAGGGGGATGATGTTGACGGCCAGCGAAACTTTGGCTTGTTGCTCGATGTTCCTCTTCTTGGCAGCGATGACTTTCTGTTGGGCTATGGAAATCTGCTCTTGCATGTCCTCGTATCGGGCAAGATATTCGTCCTCTTTTTGCCGGCATGAGATCTCCCATTGTTTCAGTGGGGCCAACATGGATTCGCTTGACAACTTGTTATTGCTTCTTTTTCTCTTCCGGTCGAACAGAATGAGTAGGGCTGTGACAAAGACAATCATTGTTACGACAGAAAGAAGCATCAGATTGAGCGTTTTCGATGAGTGGTCGAGTTGTTCGGCCCTGGCCTCCAGTTCTCTGTCCTGTCGTGTCACTTCCTGGATATCCAAATATATGTTTCTGTTGTAGTCGCTGTTCTGTTTGTCGCCGATAGCCGAATAGGTCAAAGACAGTTGCTCTCTGATTGATGCGACAAGATCAGGTGCACGTTCTACAATGGAGTCTGACAAAAGCGCATCGTTCAAGCATATCAGCGCAGAAGGATAGTCCCCTATATTCCAATAACATTCAGCCAATGTGCGGTATGCGCCTGCAGTCTGATAGGTGTCGCCATATCTTGAAAACAAGGTAAGGGCGCGCTGGGCCAGATTGCCGGCAAGCAGGCTGTCTGGCATGTTGTCGGAATTCAGGTATATGAGTTCCTGTCGGTAGTATTGTTGAAGAAGATTGCGGTTCTCTGGTTTCTGCAGATGTTCACTGATTGATTGCAGCGAATTTGCTTCCCAATATGGGTACTTATATTGTTTGGATAGAAAATAGCAGTGTATAAGGTATTCGAATTCTTTGCGGAGAACGTTTGCCGCATTATCGTCTTGTACGATACCTCCGGAGCCGATATTATAATAATAGTTCAGCAATTGGGCCGTGTCTTTTTCAAGTTCGGTACCGGGGCCGATCTCATAAATCATCTTTCTCGAGAGGGAGTCAAGTCCGATGTAGTAGAAGTAAGCTGACGCGACGATGCCGTATTCGCTCTTGGCATATACGAACCGTTTCTGCTGATGATCATTCAGTTCGGATATTTCATTACTGACAAGGCTCAGTCTATTTGATGCTTTTTGTAGAAAAAAATAGAATTCTTTGTTTTGGGATTGCCGTTGGCAGATTCTCATGTTTTGGATGTCGGCAATCAACAATTCCACTTGGTTATCTGTCTTATCGTATACTTCTCGAAGCTGCTCTTTTGCCTTTTCGTATTGCATCTTGGCGATGTCGACAAAGGCCAGTGTATTGAGGGCCTCGGCTTGTCCGTCAGAATAGTTTTCAGACTGTCGGTAAGCATATTGGGCCTTGTATAGAGTGCTGTCAAGATTTCTATATCTCCACTGATAGGCTTCTTCATTGCAGGAATCTGCTTTCTTGCGCTTTGGGGCGGGAACGCACGACACGACTACCGTGATGATAGCCATGAACATGATAATAGTCTTGTGGAGTTTCGAAATCATGGAATATTGGTTTGAGACTATTCCTTGCGGGACCAAATATGTACTATCTTGCGGTTTATGATTGCAAGATTGAGTACAGAAACGATCAAAAACAATGTTCCGCCAAGAATTATGGCAGGCAGCAAACTGCTGCTTTCCAGGTCGGGTGACAACATTTGGAGTCGAAGCATATAGTAATGCCGTATGACCGTCAACAATCCGAACGCAATCAGAAGAACTGCGAGGTTGAGCCCTACCGCAAGGCGCTGATAGGGTGAGGATACCTTTTGTATGCTGTATCCGATGAGCAGGAGGTTTTCCAACTTGGCGGAATTTTTTTGTACTAAGAGATATATGCTAAGTATCAGAATGTAGAAACTCAGTGCTGAAATGATCACTCCGATTGTCATGACGATGCCTACAAGCAATAGGAGAAAAGATGTGATACGCTCTGCATTCATATTGTTGTCAGATATGTCATATCCATGGTTCTCCATATATTGGGAAACTGTCGTTTCCGTAGGTTTTTTTATGTCTACAATCAGACGGTTGGGTAGATTTGGAGTCGTGGACGTGGAATATCGGGCATTGCTCCATTCCATGAAGGATTGGGGCACAAGAATGGAGTTGAGTCTGTTGGAGAATCCTATGACTTTTCCGTTGTACTGCTCCTTGTGACCATTCCCTTGTATGAAGACGCGCAGATTGATCATACTGGCAAGGCCCTCACTGATTTTGGGCAGGGAATGGCTTTGTGCAAATCCGAAATTATACATGGCAATGTATGATTTCGGTAAAATGATGGGGATAGTGTTGCTACCTGGCGTGTATTTCCAGTCGTTGAGCGGAATGTCTATAAATTGGTCAGGAATGCTTTCAAAGAAGATTTCTGAGTTGAGTATTGTAGTCCCATCTATTCCCATGGATGCTTCGGCCCTGTAGTCAGACGACGTAAACTGTCCTACCGTCCCGGCAAACGCCTGGTTTTGCAATTCTTCTATTTCTGACGCATCAAATGCGTTGCCCATGCTGGACATACTGTTGGCAGTACCGACTTTTTTGCTTACAATGATGCTTTCTGACTTCATGAAACTGTCATTCCCGGTGAAGACAGGCTTCACGTCAAAGTAGAATTGTATGCCAAAAAGAATGACAAGCATACCGATCAAGTTGGCGAATGCAAATCCGAGAAATTGTGGTATGCTGATATGTTGTCTTAGTAATTTCCAAACTAGATTCATAACTTATATGTAATGTCGTAATTCAGCGGTATGTGTTTGCCGATGCTGGTCATAATCACTCCGGCTCCTTGGCGTTGGGCTTCTTCCATTACAAGATCACCCATGATTTCGGCGTTTTTGTCGTCAAGGTGACTGATCGGTTCATCCAGTAGAATGAAGTCAAATGGCTGTACCAATGCACGGATGAGTGCTACACGCTGCTGTTGTCCAAAAGACATGTGCGCAATTTTTGCATCAAGTTTGTCGGCAATTTGTAGTGTCTCAAACCAGTCCCTGATTTCTCTATCTGTTTTATAACTTGTGATATTGTTTTTGATGGCGACATTTTCATATGCAGTCAGTTCGGGAAAGAGTCTCAGTTCTTGAAACAAGTGACTGATATGGCGTTGTCTTATCTCGGTCCACTGTTTGGGCTTGAAAGATTTTGTGTCAGCCTCATCAAAAGCTAACCGACCGCTATAGTCATTGCGATAACCGACAATATAACTGCAAAATGTACTTTTCCCTCTACCGCTGGCTGCCTCAATAAGATACAATTTCTCTTTCTCGAAAGATATATTCTGTTGCCATATTTCCGACTGTATGGTATTTTGATGCGAGAATATTTCTGGCAGTACGGTATCTAATGTGATTCTTTCCATTTTACTCCATATTATAGACGACGGTAGTCAGGTTGCCAAGTATAGGGCGTAAAAGACGGCCTACCTTCGCGTCTGCCTCCGCTAGTCCGTTCAAGTTTAGTACAAAGACCATTTTCCCGTTCTTTATTATATCTTGTACTTTATTTGGAAGAGCGCTTTTCTGCGCCGTCAGGCATTGCTCGGCCATCTGTACTTTTGCTCCGCTATAAAACTGTTGGTCCGGAGAAACTCCGAAATAAAAAGATGTACTCCCATTGGTATAGCAGTATGCATTTTTTTTCCAGTCTACTATCTTGCTGCCTTGGGGACAGGATTCTTTCCAGTAGGCTATGTCTGACAGCCATCTAGAGTCGTGTAGCTGTGCGCTCAGTGATATTTCTGGAATCTCCGTATTCCAACTGCTGATCTGAAAGGCCATATCGCCATCTATACTTTTGATGATGTTGTCGAGGTCAATGGCCACATTGATTCCTGCCATCAATCCCTGTAGGGTAGGGTTGGATTGCAGTATGGGCAGAAATTCTTTTCCGTCTATATTTGTGAATATTCCTGCAATCGTAGTGTTTGAGAATGCCGGTATATATTTTCCTTCAATTTTCCGATATGTCGCAGAAGTTTCGCGAAGGGCCTTGTCTTGCTCCTTGTCGAAGGAGAATGTTTTCCCGTTGATGATCAATGTCTTGTTGTCAATGATGATATTGGCTGCAATGTAGATTTTGGAGTAGTCATACGTTGCAGTCTTTTTGCAGAGCGTAAACGGGGCTACAAGCTTGTCGGGAAGGGCTTTTGCTTTGGCAACGATAGCTATCGGGCTTTGTATGGTATCGAGCCTTTCGTATATCTGTGTCGATTTGACACTGTGCTCTTCGTCTTGCCGCAGATACCTTGACATTTTTTGTTGCGTTTCAGCCAATGAAGCGGGAGTGACAGGTCCCATGACAAGAGCCGCATCACTGGAAAAGACAATGGCCCAATGTCCGTTGATATCGGTTATTGTGCAATCGGATTTTGACTTTATTGGGCCACATTTGATTTCGCCATCGAGCGTACTAAGGAAATCCTTGAATTTGTCGCTACTACCCAGACTTAGACAGAAACCGATGTTTCCGTCTATCGTTTCAAAGGCGAACATCTTGTTTCTCACATTGATGCCGCTGTTGCTTATGTCCTTGTTTCCAAACAGGTGCTTCAGAATTGTTTCTCCTTGCTCTTCATTGAATGAGGTCAGGTCAATGGACAATAATGCTACGCTATTGGAAGGTACTGCATTCACATAGTCGTCATTGGAACAAGAAACGAGTGAACACGCAAACAATATGGCCAGTAGGGCAGAAAGAAAAATCTTGTTCATGTCCTTATAATTATGTATTTGTATTGGACTTATTCATTTTCGTTTAGTGAGTTGAGCTATCATTACTGCACTTAATCCGGCCGTTTCTGTTCGAAGCCGGCTTTCTCCCAAAGAGATTGACTTGTACCCTGCTTCTACTGCAGTCTTTACCTCGTCTATGGAGAAATCGCCTTCCGGACCTATTAATACCGTGATGTCCTCATCGGGAGCTATATTTTGTAAGGCATTAAAAAAATCCGCTTTCTCTACTTCATTGTAGCAGTGCGCGATGAATTTATGTCCTGAACGCTCTTGTCGGATAAACTGCATGAAAGGAGTGATAGCGTTTACTTTCGGCAGCCAGGCCTTGTGGCTTTGTTTCATTGCCGCCAAAACTATCTTTTCGATTCTGTCTGTACGGATGTTGTGGCGCTCGGAAAATTTGCAGTCAAGAAAAGAAATTTCGTCAAACCCTATTTCTGTGGCTTTTTCGGCCATCCATTCTATACGGTCGACCATTTTTGTCGGGGCGATGGCAAGTCGGATGTTTCCTGACCATGTCTTTTGCACTGATGAACTATGGTCGATCTCGTAAAGACAATGCTTATTGTTGGTCATGGTGACGGTGGCGTGATGAAGTCCGCCTGTTCCGTCAACGAGCCACATCTCGTCGCCGCTTTTTAGGCGCAGGACACGTATGGCATGTTGGGCCTCGTCTTCCGGCAGCTCCGTCATGTGTATTGCGTCGGGTACATAGAAATATCTCGCTTCTTTCATCTATATCTGTCTTTGGACGGTTCTATAAATTGCCGCCGTAAATTATAAAAATTGGGTGATTTCTCGTTTGGTCATCTTTGCCCTCTTTTCGGCCAAATTTGCTTGTTCGTTCAGTTGTCAGCTCCTTCTTTTCTCCGTTTTATTTCATCGCGCAACCGGGAAGCCAATTCGTAATTTTCGTCACTTACGGCTTTTTCCATTGCAGATTGTAGCATCTCGTTGTTGATTGCATTGATGGGAACGGAAAGCCCGCATGAGCCAGACTTATAGGGCACACTCTGTACCTCCATCAAATCCTTGTCTATAAATATAGAGATGTGGCCGATATAGGCAACAAGTATGGCGTCGCTGGCCCTTATCGGAACCTCTGCATATGTCTCTTTGTTTGTGATGACTGTTGTATATTGTCCATTGGCGATGCCTCCTATGTATATCTCCATACAACTGACGGTTTCTTTCCCCATGATGCCCAAAAGTGCTTCGGGACACAATCTTGACGTAATTGGAACGCCGCTCATTCTCAGGACGAACTGTGACCGGATATCCTTGTCGCAGACGATAGATATCTGTCGCCTCTCCTCGTTGTCGACAAGGATAATCAGTCCCAATTTGTCGGACCCTACGATTTGGGTGATGCTTTTGAAGTGCAACCGAATTTTGCCCATTCTATTTGGTGTCATGCTTCATTTTGAACGCAAAGGCAAATACCAAACCTACAACAAGTGCATATCCGGCAAAGATAAACCAGCAAGTTTGCCAGTCGCCCAAAAGATAGCCATTGCTCCATGTGCAATAGTGATTGATGATTTGTCCGGCCAACAATGTTCCTACCGTAGCGCCAAGTCCGTTTGTCATCAACATAAATAGTCCCTGTGCTGACGCACGTATTTGTGGTTCGCAGTTCTTGTCGATGAACAAGCCTCCAGATACATTGAAGAAGTCGAAGGCAACGCCGTATACAATGCAGGAGAGAACGAACAGCAGCACTCCAGGCATGGCGGGATTGCCAAGACCGAACAACCCAAAGCGCAGTACCCATGCAAACATTGCTATCAGCATAACAATCTTGATGCCGTAGCGACGTAGGAAAAACGGTATCATAAGGATACACAACGCTTCCGATACTTGGGAGATGGATACAAGCAGGGTAGCGTTGTTTGCGGCAAACGTATTGGCCAAGGCTGCGTCACCCTTGAAACTTGTGATGAATGGAGTAGCATAACCGTTGGTTACCTGCAGTGACATTCCGAGAAGGCCGGAAAAGATCAAGAATAAAGCCATTTCCTTTTTTCGGAACAGTTTGAATGCATTAAGACCAAGTGTCTCTGCAATCGATTGCTTTTCCTTCTTGACCAATGGACACTGAGGTAAGGTGAAACAATAGAAAAAGAGCAGAATGCCAAGGATGCCAGACACAAGGAACTGAAGATGGGTATATTGGAACTTTCCCGCGTTTTCTGCAATGGAAAAACCGATGGATTGTCCATCCCAAGTCGCGCAGTTGACAAACCACATTGTTGCGATGAAACCCACAGTACCGAATACTCTAATGGGTGGGAAGTCCTTGACCGTGTCTAACCCTTGTTGTTTCAGTATGCTGAATGCCGTCGTGTTGGACAAGGCAAGGGTCGGCATATAGAAAGCAACGCTCAGGGTATATAGTGTCATGAATAATCCGATGTTTGGTGTAGCGCTCGTCATGCCCATATATGTGAGACTGACCATAAAGAGACCGGCAAGCAGATGACATATACCGAGTAGGCGTTGAGGTTGGACGTATTTGTCAGCAATAATGCCCATCAATGTAGGCATGAAGATGGACACAATGCCTTGAATGGCATAAAAGAAGGAAATCTCCGCTCCCATTCCGGCCTTTCCAAGATAATTTCCCATTGAGGTCAGGTAAGCTCCCCATACTGCGAACTCTAAAAAGTTCATGACTGACAAGCGTGTTTTCAAGTTCATACTGTGATGTTTTGGTTCATTGGTGTTTATTCCGGTTTGTAGTGTAGGTGGCTTTCATTGGAATTCCTTTTAGCGTTTTGCCTATGCGGGAAAAACGTTGGATACAAGGTAAAGCCGCGATACGATGGGGCGTTTTCTTGTATGCAAAGATAATGAAAAAGTACAATATTGGGACACCGTTCAACATTTTTATCATTTGATTGCCGGACATATACCGGAGATTTCTCGTACCAAGACACATGGTTCCTTGTTCCCGAAGAAGACTTGACCATAGGGAGGACTTGCTTGGACAAGCGCTTTTGTGTACCTTTGCAAACTGGAAATTCGCGGACTTCCAAAGTTCGTCTAAATGTGACAATTAATTTATTATGTGGCTTCTGATGGCTTTCTTCTCAGCTGCGCTGCTGGGATTTTATGATGTATTCAAGAAAACGGCATTGAAGGACAATGCCGTTCTCCCCGTATTGTTTTTCAACACTTTGATGTGTTCTTTGATTTTCGCACCGTTGATAGTGTTGTCTTCCACCACACACTGTCTTGACGACAGCATATTTTATGTACCCTCATGTGGATGGGATACCCACAAATACATACTTGTAAAAAGTCTTATCGTTCTCACATCATGGGGATTTGGCTATGCTGCAATGAAACATCTGCCAATAACGATTGTAGGACCTATCAATGCAACACGACCGGTAATGGTATTGGTCGGGGCTGTAATAGTATTTGGCGAGCGACTCAATCTATGGCAATGGGGTGGAGTACTTTTGGCCATCATCTCATTCTTTCTCCTGAGTCGAAGCGGTCGCAAGGAGGGACTGGATTTCCGCCACAACCGATGGATTGCGTTCCTTGTTTTGGCCGCTGTGTTTGGGGCTATAAGTGGCCTGTACGACAAATACCTGATGGCCAGTCCTTCGGATGGAGGAGTGGGCTTGCAACGTATGGCTGTGCAAAGTTGGTACAATGTGTATCAGTGCTTTGTAATGGGAAGTGTTTTGCTTGCCGTATGGTGGCCAACACGCCATCAACATACATTTCATTGGCGATGGAGTATATTGTTGGTCAGTATTTTTCTCAGTGCAGCAGATTTCGCCTATTTCTATGCACTTAGTCTCCCTTCCGCATTGATTTCTGTTGTATCAATGGTGCGTAGAGGCAGTGTCGTCGTTAGTTTCTTCTTCGGGGCAATGGTCTTTGGCGAGAAAAATTTGAAAAGCAAGACCATAGACATGGCTTTGGTGCTTTTGGGTATGCTGTTGCTGTATATAGGCAGCCGATAGTTCAAAGTTCTGATAATGCGAACATTCTACAAAGGCCTTGTATCATCGCTACAGAGGCTTTGTACGGATACTACAAGGGCCCTGTACTGTCAGTACAAGGCCTTTGTAGTGACAGTACAAGGCCTTTGTAAAATATAGGAAGAGAGCGATGACGCCCTCTTCCCATTGCCCTCACCCGACAGCAGCATGCCGCCTGCCTGGCTCAGCACATCACCGCCC
>CAVHOL010000068.1:0-14171 GCA_963637655.1 bacterium
CGTCGGGGGGGAGGGCGGGGGCGGGGGTGCCTCCGCCGGTGATGCAGGGAGCGGTCTCGCGGCGCAGCTCGTCCCACAGTCCGCTGCCGATAAAGGCGGCGAGCGTCTTTGCCCCGCCTTCGACGATGAGTGACTGGCGGCCTTCGCGGCGGAGCCATGCGAGCAGCTGGGGTACGACGGGGCGGGAGAAGTCCAGGCCGTCGAAGGCCGGACGGCGGCTGTCGATGACGATGCGCAGCGGGTCGGGTCCGGCCCACAGGCGCACGTTGAGGCGCGGGGAGTCGCGCTCGTCGGTGGTGCATCCCACGACGATGGCGTCGCTCTCGGCCCGCAGCTTGTGGCTGAGCGTCTGGGTGAAGGGGGTGGAGAACATGGCCGGCACGAAGTGGTCGTCGAGGTATCCGTCGGCCGACTGTGCCCACTTGAGGATGACGTAGGGGCGGCGGCGCTCGTTGACGGTGATGAACTGGCGGTTGAGCCTCCGGCACTCGTCCTCGAGCACGCCCACGGTGACGTCGATGCCGGCATCGCGCAGCCGTTGTATGCCGCGTCCGTGCACCTTGGCGAAGGGGTCGGTGCAGCCCACGACGACGCGCCTGACGCCCTTGCTGACGATCAGGTCGGCGCAGGGCGGTGTCTTGCCGTAGTGCGAGCAGGGCTCGAGGCTGACGTACAGGGTGCTGTCGTGCAGCAGCGGACTGTCGCCGGGCCGGACGGAGGCGAAGGCGTTGACCTCGGCGTGCCCCTCGCCGCAGCGTATGTGGTAGCCTTCGCCGATGATGCGCCCGTCGGGTGACACGATGACGGCGCCCACCATCGGGTTGGGCTTGGCGTTCTGGCGGCCGCAGGCGGCGAGCTGCAGGCAGCGGCGCATGTATAGTTCGTCGGTATGTTGTATTTCGTCGGTATGTTGTAGGGTCATGTTCTGTCGGGCATTTTTGTACGGAGGCCTTGTACGGACAGTACAAAGGCCTTGTACGGACGGTACAAAGGCCTTGTAGTGTCAGTACAAGGGCCTTGTAGCAGTCGTACAAGGCCTTTGTAGAATCGCTCTGCGGCCTTTGCGCGGATATGTCTGTGTCTGTGGGGTCTGGCGGGGCCGGCATGCAGCAGGGGCAATATGCAGCAAGGAGCAGAAGTCCGCTTGCTGCTGGACTTTCTGCTCCTTGCTACCGCCGACGGATGTCGCGGCTACGGCTGCGGTGCTTTCGGGCGCCGCTTATTTGCCGTGGTGCTCAGACGATACGGTCAGTTTCTTGCGGCCGTGCTTGCGACGGGCAGCCAGGACACGACGGCCATTCTTTGTTGCCATTCTCTCACGGAAGCCGTGCTTGTTCACTCTTCTTCTGTTGTGAGGCTGAAAAGTTCTTTTCATCTTCTTTATCTGTTTTTATTGTTATTGTTCACACTTTGGAGTGCAAAATTACTCATTCTTTTTCAAACGGCCAAGAAATAAGTTTTTTTTAGCCGAAATATTTAGGTTTTTTTCCAAAGTTGCAGTACCTTTGCAGCCGAAAAGCCCACACTTTGCTGATATACATATTATAACAGATAAAAAATCATGATCAATTCACAAGACATCAAGATGGGAACATGCATCCGTATGGATGGCAAACTGTTCTTCGTCATCGACTTCCTGCACGTAAAGCCCGGCAAGGGAAACACCTTCATGCGTGTGAAACTGAAGAACGTCGTTGACGGTCGCGTGCTCGAGCGCCGTTTCGACATCAGCGAGAAGTTGGAGGATGTACGCGTAGAGCGTCGCCCCTACCAGTACCTCTACAAGGAAGGAGAGGACTACATCTTCATGAACCAGGAGACCTACGACCAGATACCTATCGCCCACGACCTCATCACCGGTGTCGACTTCATGAAGGAGAACGACGTCATCGAGGTAGTGTCCGACGCCAGCAACGAGACCGTGCTCTTCGGCGAAATGCCCGTGAAGACCACACTCCGCATCACCCACTCCGAGCCCGGCATCAAGGGCGACACCGCCACCAACACCCTCAAGCCCGCCACGCTCGAGACCGGCGTAGAGATCCGCGTGCCCCTGTTCGTCAATGAGGGCGACCTCGTACAGGTAGACACCCGCGACGGCAGTTATCTGCAGCGCGTCAAGGAATAATGCCGGACTCTCCGGCAGTCTGAAGGCAAAAGGCAAAAGCGCGTCAGGGCGTCCACACACGCATGTACGGCTTTCGGCCTTTTGCCTTTTTTCGTTTCCTCCGCCCGACGGAGGGACCCTATAGAAAACAGGAAGGGCGTGGCATGTTGAGCACACGCCGTCCGCTTTTGCCAACCATACCATCCCACACTTGTCCATGAAGTACAGCATCATCGTTCCCGTATACAACCGTCCCGACGAGGTCGACGAACTCCTCGCCTCGCTCACCCGCCAGACCCTGCACGACTTTGAGGTCATCGTCGTGGAAGACGGTTCGTCAGTGCCCTGCCGCGACGTATGCCGGCGGTACGAGGGCCAGCTCAGCCTGCACTACCACGAAAAGCCCAACTCCGGTCCCGGACAGAGCCGCAACTACGGCGTGGAGCGCGCCCGGGGCGAATATGTGCTCATACTCGACAGCGACGTGGTGCTGCCCGACGGCTATCTGAAGGCCGTCGACGACGAGCTGCAGCGTGAGCCGGCCGACGCCTTCGGCGGACCCGACAGCGCCCACGACTCGTTCACCGACACGCAGAAGGCCATCTCCTACTCGATGACCTCCTTCTTCACCACCGGCGGCATACGCGGCGGCAAGAAGAAGCTCGACAAGTTCTACCCCCGCTCCTTCAACATGGGCGTGCGCCGCGACGTGTACCAGCGGCTCGGCGGCTTCTCCAGGATGCGCTTCGGCGAGGACATCGACTTCAGCATCCGCATCTTCAAGGCCGGATGCCGTTGCCGCCTCTTCCCCGGCGCATGGGTGTGGCACAAGCGCCGCACCGACTTCCGCAAGTTCTTCCGGCAGGTGTACAACAGCGGCATCGCCCGCATCAACCTCTACCGCCGCTACCCCGAGTCGCTCAAGGTGGTGCACCTGCTGCCCGCCGTCTTCACCGTGGGCACCTGCACCCTGCTGCTCGTCGCCCTTGCGGGGCTCGTAGCCGCCGTTGCGGCAGCCGCACAGGGCGGCGGCGCCTGTACCGGCGCGGCCGTCTGCCTGGCTGCGCTCGCCCCGCTCGCGCTCTACTCGCTGCTGCTCTTCGCCGACGCAGCCCAGATCAACCGCAGCCCGAAGATCGGCCTGCTCAGCATAGCGGCCGCCTTTGTGCAGCTCACCGGCTACGGGTTCGGCTTCATCGCGGCCTGGTGGCGGCGCTGCGTCAGAGGCAAGGACGAGTTCTCCGCCTTCAACGACACGTTCTACAAGTGACCCGCCAGCCCATGTCCACCCTCTCCATCACCCAATGGGCGGAAGAAGACCGCCCCCGCGAACGGCTCATCGAGCACGGCGCCCAGGCCCTCTCGAGTGCCGAGCTGCTCGCCATACTCATCGGGTCGGGCACGCCGCAGGTGAGCGCCGTCGACCTCATGAAGCAGATCCTGGGCGACTGCGGCAACAATCTCAACGCCCTCGGCAAGCTCACCCTCCACCAGCTCATGGCCTACAAGGGCATCGGCGAGGCCAAGGCCGTGGCCATACTCGCCGCCTGCGAGCTGGGCAAGCGGCGGCAGATGGAGCAGGCCCTCGAGCGTGCAGACCTCTCCTCGGCGCAGGCCATCTACGACTATATGCGGCCCCGCATGCAGGATCTCGCCGTAGAGGAGGCCTGGGCCTTGCTCATGAACCACAACTTCCGCCATATCGCCACCGTCAACATCGCCCGCGGCGGCATCACCGAGGCCGCTGTCGACGTGCGGCTCATCCTCCGCGAAGCCCTCGTCGCCGGCGCCACCGTCGTCGCCCTCTGCCACAACCACCCCTCGGGCAACGCCAGGCCGAGCCGCGCCGACGACCGTCTGACCGAGAGCGTCAAGAAGGCCTGCGAGGCGGTGCGCATACATCTGGCCGACCACGTCATCGTCACCGACGGACAGTACTACAGCTACGCCGAGCAGGGCAGGATATGACAAACGGACGAAGAATGTGCGGGCGAAAAGGAAAAAATACGCTTCCTTTTCGCCCGCATCCCGTTTTTTGCACTATCTTTGCAGAAGATAGGCTTCACCTCAGCATAACATTCAAGCGAGACTTGATGTTCTGCCTTCGGTTTGCACTATCTTTGCAGAAAGGTTACCATCATCCATGACACCAGAAGAAAAGACAAGAATAGAAGAACGCATCGTCGACGTGCTCAAGACCGTCTACGACCCCGAAATACCCGTCAACATCTACGATCTCGGACTCATCTACAAGGTCGACGTGGCCGACGACGGCACTGTCGACATCGACATGACCTTCACCGCGCCCACCTGCCCGGCCGCCGACTACATCCTTGAGGACGTGCGGCAGAAGGTCGACGCCCTCGACGGGGTGAAGAACGCCGTGGTCAACCTCGTGTTCGAGCCCGTATGGGACCAGAGCATGATGACCGAAGAGGCCCGCGTGGAACTCGGGTTCGACTGACGCGCGCGCTGCAAACCTTACCGCCTATGGACAACAAGAATATCTATTTTCTCTCTGACGCCCACCTCGGCTCCTGGGCCATCGGCCATGCCCGCACCCAGGAACGCCGTCTGGTACGCTTCCTCGACAGCATCAAGACGAAGGCGGCCGCCGTGTACTTCCTCGGCGACATGTTCGACTTCTGGGACGAGTTCCGCTACGTCGTGCCCAAGGGCTACACGCGCTTCCTGGGCAAGGTGTCCGAGCTCACCGACATGGGTGTCGAGGTACACTTCTTCACCGGCAACCACGACATCTGGACCTACGGCTATCTCGAGCAGGAGTGCGGCATGACCGTGCACACCCGCCCCGTGACCACCGAGATCTACGACAAGGTGTTCTACCTCGCCCACGGCGACGGGCTGGGCGACCCCGACGCCAAGTTCCGCTTCCTGCGCCGCATCTTCCACAGCCGCACCTGCCAGATACTCTTCAATGCGCTCCACCCCCGCTGGAGCATGTGGCTCGGGCTGACCTGGGCCAAGCACAGCCGGCTGAAGCGCGCCGACGGCAAGGAACCGCCCTACATGGGCGAAGACAAGGAGTACCTCGTGCGCTACGCCCGCGAGTACATGCAGGGCCACCGCGACATCGACTACTTCCTCTTCGGCCACCGCCATATCGAGCTCGATCTTGCCCTCTCGCGCAAGACCCGCATGATGATACTCGGCGACTGGATCACGCAGTTCACCTACGCCGTGTTCGACGGCGAGCACCTGTTCCTCGAAGAGTATGTCGAGGGCGAAAGCAAATTCTGAGAACCGCCCTTAAATCTGACGTTCCTTAAATCTGACGTTTATGGCATTGAAGTTATATCCCATAGGATTACAGACATTCGAGCGCATCCGCAAGGAGGACAAGCTCTACATCGACAAGACGGAATACATCTACCGTATCTCCCATACCAACGGCACCTATTTCTTCCTGGGGCGGCCGCGCCGCTTCGGCAAGTCGCTGCTCGTCACCACCATGCAGAGCTACTTCGAGGGCAGGAAAGACCTGTTTGAGGGTCTTGCCGTCGAAAGGCTGGAGAAGGAATGGACGGAATACCCCGTGCTTCACTTCGACATGAGCGGAGGAAAGCACATGGAGAAGGACCTGCTGGAAGAATACTTGGGCTACCGTTTGCAAGAGGAGGAAAAGAAGTGGGGCATTACGGAACCCGTCAAAGGAGCGAACAACCGCCTCATCAAGCTCATCGACACCGCCTACGAGAAGACAGGCAAGCAGGTGGTGGTGCTCATCGACGAGTACGACGCGCCCATGCTCGACGTGGCCCACGAGAAAGACCAGCTGGACGTGCTCCGCAATGTCATGCGCAATTTCTACAGCCCTTTGAAATACAGCGAGGCCAAGCTCCGCTTCGTCTTCCTCACCGGCATCACCAAGTTCTCGCAGGTGAGCATCTTCAGCGAGCTGAACAACATCACCAACATCTCCATGAACGAGGAGTATGCCGGCATCTGCGGCATCACCGAGGAGGAGCTGCTCACGCAGATGTCGGAAGACATTGGCATGCTGGCAGAAAAGCTGAAACTCACAAGGGAACAAACCGTCGGGCGGCTGAAGGAACACTACGACGGCTACCATTTCGCATGGCCTTCGCCCGACGTGTTCAATCCCTACAGCCTGCTCAACTGCTTTGCAGAGAAGAAGCTGGGCGCCTACTGGTTCAGCTCGGGCACGCCGACCTACCTTATCAACATGCTGGCGAAATTTGATGTCCTTCCTACAAATATCGCACCGATGGAAGCACAGGCATCGGCATTCGACGCACCGACGGAGAAGATGAAGACCATCACTCCCCTGCTCTACCAGAGCGGATACGTCACCATCAAGGACTACGACGAGGACACCACCCTCTACACCCTCGACCTCCCCAACAAGGAGATCAAGGTGGGACTGTACGACAACCTCCTGCCCAACTATCTCGACGGCATGTACGCCGAGCGCGGCGACGTCACCATAGCCCGCATGGGCTCGCTCATCCGCAAGAACGACATGGACGGAGCCCTGCAGCTGCTCCAGACCTTCCTCGGTACCGTGCCCTACTGCAACGTGACCAACCATGAGGGCCACTACCAGCAGATGCTCTTCATCATCTTCTCGCTCCTGACCAACTTCGTGGTCGACGTGGAGATACACACGCCCAAGGGACGCGTGGACATCGTGCTGCTCACCCGCACCGACCTCTACGTCATCGAGCTGAAGCTCAACAAGGACGCGCAGGCCGCCATGCAGCAGATCAACCTCAAGAACTACGCCCAGCGGTTCGCCCTGAGCGGCAAGCCCGTCACCAAGGTAGGCATCAACTTCGACACCACCCAGGGCAACATCACCGGCTGGGTGGTGGAATAGACGGACAACACGCCTGTAAGTATAAAACCTAAGTGACTTGTTCTCCCACCGTCACACAAAATGCTTCTAATCAATAAACGTCACGCATACAATGAAACATCTCTTCATGGCTATGGCCCTGTGCGGGCTTGCCCTGCCCGCATGTGCGGCCGGCGATGTGCAGCCGACATTCACGGAGTGGCATGACCTGCATGTCAACGAGGTGAACCGGTTCCCGCTGCACGCCTCCTTCTTCGCCTACGAAAACCGTGACGCTGCCTTGCGCGGCGACCGCGAGTCCTCGTTCAACTACCTCTCGATCGAGGGCGACTGGAAATTCTCCTGGGTGGCCGACGCCGACAAGCGTCCCACCGGCTTCTGGGCTCCCGGCTACGACGACAGCGCATGGAAGACCATGCGCGTGCCCGGCATCTGGGAGGTCAACGGCTACGGCGACCCCGAGTACGTCAATATCGGCTTCGCCTGGCGCGGACACTTCAAGAACAATCCCCCCGAGGTACCCGTCAAGGACAACCACGTGGGCACCTACCGCCGCACGATACACGTGCCCGAGGCATGGGACGGCCGCCAGGTCATCGCCCACTTCGGCAGTGTCACGTCCAACATCTACCTCTGGGTCAACGGACAGTACGTAGGCTACGCCGAAGACTCCAAGTCGGCCGCCGAGTTCGACGTCACCCCCTATCTCAAGAAGGGCGACAACCTCATCGCCTTCCAGACCTTCCGCTGGTGCGACGGCTCCTACGACGAGGACCAGGACTTCTGGCGCCTCTCCGGCGTGGCCCGCAACTGCTTCCTCTACTCCCGCCCGGCACAGGCCCATATCGACAACATCCGCGTGCTGCCCGACCTTGATGCCGACTACCGCAACGGCAAGCTCACCGTCACGCTCCAGGCCAAGGGCAACGCCAAGTTCGTCATCGACCTCATCGCACCCGACGGCAGCGTCGTCAGCCGCAAGGTGGTCAACACCCACAAGGTGAACGCACGCGCCGGACAGACCGTGCCCGTCATCAAGACCAATGTGTCCTTCGACGTGGAGAACCCCGCCAAGTGGACCGCCGAAACCCCCAACCTCTACACCGTCGTGGCCACCGTGCAGAAAGACAACAAGGAGATAGAGTCGGTGCCCGTGCGCGTCGGCTTCCGCAAGGTGGAGATCAAGGGCCGCCAGCTGCTCGTCAACGGACAGCCCATACTCATCAAGGGCGCCAACCGCCACGAGATGGATCCCGACGGCGCCTACAACGTCTCCCGCGAGCGCATGCTCCAGGACGTGAAGCTCATGAAGCAGTTCAACGTCAACGCCGTGCGCACCTCCCACTATCCCAACGACCCCTACTTCTACGACCTGTGCGACCAGTACGGACTCTACGTCTGCGCCGAGGCCAACCAGGAGAGCCACGGCTTCTACTACGACTCCGACGCCATCACCACCACGCCGCTCTTCGCCGACCAGATCACGCAGCGCAACCGCCACAACGTCGAGAACCAGTACAACCATCCCTCCGTCATCTTCTGGTCGATGGGCAACGAGACGGCCGACTCCAAGACCTTCGCCGACGTGAAGGCATGGATCAACAAGACCGACCCCTCTCGCCCCGTACACTTCGAGCGCGCCATCAACGGCGACAACACCGACATCTACGCCGAGATGTACATCACCCCCGACGCCGCCGAGCGCTACGCAGCCGACCCGAAGAACACCAAGCCCATGATACACTGCGAGTATGCCCACGCCATGGGCAACTCCTGCGGCGTGATGAAGGAGTACTGGGACATCATACGCAAGTACCCCACCTACCAGGGCGGGTTCATCTGGGACTTTGTCGACCAGGGACTGCGTGCCTACGATGACAAGGGCAACATGATCTACAAGTACGGCGGCGACTACAACACCTACGACCCGTCTGACAACAATTTCAACTGCAACGGATTCATCTCGCCCGACCGCAAGCCCAACCCCGAAGCCTACGAGATCGGATACGTCTACCAGAACATCTGGGCCGAGCCCGTCGACGGCATGAAGGGCAACACCGTCAGCGTATACAACGAGAACTTCTTCCGCACGCTCGACAACGTGTCGCTCTCCTGGGCCATCGTCGCCGACGGCGTGGAGCGCCAGAACGGCACCATCGCCGACCTGCCCGCCACCGCCCCGCAGCAGAAGAGCACCGTGCAGCTGCCCTACACGCTATCCTCGCTCGCCTCGGCCCGCGACGTGCAGCTCAACATCGAGTTCCGCCTAAAGAAGGACGAGGGCCTGCTCCACGCCGGCGACATCGTGGCCTACCGCCAGATACCGCTCCGCGAGCAGACCGGCACCAGTCTCGCCGCCTCTGCCGACCAGACCAAGGGCGTGCTGGTCACCGACAAGAAGAAGCAGCCCGAGCTGACCCTCGCCTCCAACAACTTCACCCTCGCCTTCGACCGCACCACCGGCTTCATCACCCGCTATGAGGTGGGCGGCAAGAGCCTCCTCGGACAGGACGGCACGCTCAAGCCCAACTTCTGGCGCGCCGTCACCGACAACGACATGGGCGCCGGCCTGCAGAAGTCGTTTGCCGCCTGGCGCAATCCTCAGATGACCCTCCGCTCCCTCGCCTCCGACAAGAAGGCCAAGAGCGTCACCGCCGTCTACGACCTGCCCGCCGTACAGTCGACCCTCACCGTCGTCTACCGTTCCGACGACAAGGGCGCCGTCACCGTCACCCAGAGCCTGAAGACCACCCCGGGTGCCGACGCTCCCGAACTGCTCCGCTTCGGCGTGGCCCTGCAGCTGCCCTACGCCATGGACAAGACCACATGGTTCGGCCGCGGCCCTGTGGAGAACTATGCCGACCGCATCCACTCGCAGAACGTGGGCATCTACTCCGCCACCGCCGACGAGATGTTCTATCCCTACATCCGTCCGCAGGAGACCGGCACGATGAGCGACCTGCGCTGGTGGGAGCAGAAAGACGCCGAGGGCTACGGCTTCCGCGTGGAGTCCGACGGCCTCTTCTCCGCCTCTGCCCTGCACTACAGCGTGGCCGACCTCGACGAGGGCGACGAGAAGCACCAGCGCCACTCGCAGTCCCTGCCCAAGTCCAAGTACACCAACCTCTGCATCGACCTCTGCCAGGCCGGTGTCGGCGGCGTAGACAGCTGGGGCGGCGACGGACGCGCCCGCAAGCCCTACCGCGTGGAGTACAAGGACTATACGTTCACCTTCCGCCTCACACCGTTGAAGTAGACGGGGAACGTTCTCCCGTTGGGGATATTCGCAAACGACGCGTTCCGCATGGGGAATTTCGCATGCGGCGAACCCCAATGGGGAGATTCGCAAGCGACGGGTCCCAATGGGTAGGATGTTCAAAATCTGGAAAAATTTCCGTTTTATTTTTAGGCGGGCTCTAAAAATTACCTTTGATGGATTTTTGAATTTTAGCCGAGCAGATTTTTTGTCTTGCTGAAGGAGCATAGCGGGCTATGCGACTGTAGAAGGACGAAAAAGATGCCGGATAAAAACAAAAAGACACAAAGAGCATGCCCGTCAAAATGGAATTTGATAATGCGTGGAATTTTTAGAACACGCCTTAAACCTGTCGCAAAGTTGCAAAAAATATGAGATTGCGACAAGTTTCTTGAGAGAAAAGTGTCGCAATCTTGCTTTTTTATTAAGATTGCGACACTTTTGCGATTGTTTCGCAAACAGTTTACCGATGAGACTAAAGAGGTTGGCAATGGTCTCCACCAACCTTTGGTTTTGCAAAGGGCCATTGATATGGTGAAGAGTTCTCTTGCGGGTCATTATTCGCACAGTTCTCATGCTTCTTATGGATCGCATGGCTCACATGGTTCTCACTCATCACACTATTCAAGCCGTTATTAATGACGACTTGTAGAGAACCTGCAAGCTAGAAAATGATTAGGGAGGGTTTGCGCCCTCCCTTTTTATGTCACTCTACCCGTTGGCGGAATTAAGTATGCTCTAAAGGCGGGTTCTTTTCTTACACCTCCGTTTTGTGTCCCACCACAATGATATGCCGTCCCGCGGCATCGGTGGTGGCGAAGATATAGGTGTCGCCGCCGTCGGCCAGGCGGAGTTTGCGGCGCAGGGCGTCGGCCGGGAGGGGAAAGTTGCGCACGGCGATGTTGGCCTTGGTGATGCCGGCGAGGGCGGTGCGCAGTTCCTTCTTGTTCATCGTCGTGACACGGTCGACGGCAAACGTGCGGCCGGGGAAGCCGGACACCCCGCCTTCGCCGACGAAGAGATGGCTGTTGGGGGCCACGGCCTGCAGGCCGTACCGTGCGGCGAGGGCGCCGAAGCACCCGATCTTCATCACCGCCGCCCCCGGTTCGAAGAGCATTGCGCCGGGGCCGAGACTGTCTTCCCCGGCGATGGGTACGGGTGCAGCCCCGTCGGGCGCGCTGCAGGAGAAGCGGAGGGTGCGGCCGGAGCGTATGTCGGCGCAGTGCAGTTGCAGTTGTCCGACAGCCGGGGCGGTAGGGTCGGCCACGAGAAGGAGTTCCTTGCATTCGCCCGCCACGGCCACGGCGTGCACCTCGCAGATGCTGTCGCCGAGGTCGGCCACGGCCTTGTGCCAGTCGAGCATGGGCGAGAGCTTCAGTACGATATGGTCGGCCTTGGCAGTCAGTACGGGCCACAGGGCGCAGACGTCGGGCGTGCAGTCAGCGATGGCGACGGTGCGACCGCCGTGTCCGTCGCGCCGTGCGGGGTCGAGATAGGCGAGCGTCAGGTGGGGCAGGGTAGGGAGGATGTCCTCGGCCTCGCCCGTCAGCGTGGTGGCATTGCCGATGCCCAGCGCCTGCAGGTTGGCCGTGGTGGTGGCGGCGAGACGCTCGGAGTGCTCGACGTAGAAGGCCGAACCGAAGGCGTGCGACATGAAGGAGAAGTCCACGCCGAACCCGCCCGTAAGGTCGGCCATCACCGTAGGCTGCTCCGCACCTTGTGCGAGCCGTGCGGCAATCTCGGCCTTGTAGCGGGCCGTGGCCTCCGACGAGCACTGCTCCATCGACAGGTGCGGCGGATACACGATGCCTGCACACGCCGCCCATGAGGGCAACTTGCGGCGGGCCGTCTGCCATCCGGCTATCTGGTCGAGGGCGTAGGGCATGTCTACATCGGGGTAGTGGGAGGCGAGAAACGCCAGCCGGCGGACGTCGCCTTCGCGGTGGGCGGCGACAAATTGGTCTGTGGTCATCGTCGTGCGGTCTTGGTTGTCGGTGCAAAGGTACGCAATCCCCGCCGTTATCCGCATAGGCTGGCCGCCGTATTTCGGTTTGCAGAGAAAGTGTATGGTTATACGCTTCGATAAGTGTCCTTCGCCATTCTGTACCAATTTACAGGTATTTCCCGACAGTTTCTTTTGATAAAAGAAAAAAACTGTTTACTTTTGTGAATGTTTTTAGACGAGTCTAAAAATGTGCGGGGAGAGCGCCCGCAGAGAGAATCGCTTTTTTTTGAAGAATTATTGTAATTTTTGTTTTTACACCAAAAGACCAGTCCGTATGAAAAAGAAGTATACAGCGCCTGTGGTGTCAACCTTCGCGACCGAAGGTACCGCCCTGCTCGCCGGAAGCGGCGACGAGAATCCCGACAAGTACAATGTAACGGTCGAAGGAAACGAAGGCTCTTCCGGCATTTGGGAGAAGAACCCCGACGAGATCGACGCCAACGAGAACACCTTCGGCTGGGAATGACCGTCAGCCAGCGCAGTGCAGGGTAACAGCATCTTGTGCGTAACACGCTTTTCCATTCATTTAGTCAAATATTATTCTTGCGTGGTTTTATTGAATGGTAAGACCGCCCTTTATTCATCTCATATGAAGAAACTATTTACACTGACACTCTTTCTTCTCGGCCTGGCGTCGGCCGTCACGGCGCAGACCAGCGAGCCTGCGGGCAGCGCACCCGAGAAAGGCAAGACCTACTGTCTCTACAATGTGGAGAAGGGGCAGTATCTGAGCGCCGCCAGTGACGGCACGCTCACGCTTGGTTCGCCCTATCTGCAGGTCACCCTGCAGCAGCCCACGACCACCACATCCTCCGACGCCGACTTCTACACCATGGAGTCCGACGGCAAGAAGATCATCGCCGCCCTGTGGCAGACACCCGTCCTGGGCGACAACAAGCAGGGCTTCTACGACCAGTGGAAGATTGCGGCCGTGAGCGGCAAGACCAATGTCTACACCCTCGCCTGCCGCAACCGCGAGTCGGGCGCGATGATGTACATGTACTGGAGCAACGCTACCGACCGCCTCTCCACCGTGATGCTCAAGGTGTGGACCAGCTTCGTGAACGGACAGTGGAAGCTCGTGGCCGCCGACGACATAGAGAAGCAGGTGATCACCCTCGACGAGACCGCCGAGAGCTACACCGCAGCCACCATAGCCAACGAGGCCACCGTGCAGCTCAAGCGCACGCTCACCAAGGACAGCTGGAACTCGTTCTGCGTGCCGTTTGACATCGATGCCGACCAGCTCAAGGCACAGTTCGGCGACGACGTGAAGGTGGCCGAGTACACCGGACTTGACGCCACCACCATCCAGTTCACCTCCGTGAGCGCAGTGAAGGCCGGCACGCCCTACCTGCTCCGTCCCACGGCCGATGCACCCGCCGACGGCTACTACACCTTCACAGGCGTTACCTCGCTCGTGTCAGCTCCCTCCACAGTGGCACAGAACCATGACGGCACTACCGTCACCTACAACGCATCGTTCTACAAGACCACCGCACCCGCCAAGGCCTATGTGCTGCGCAAGAACGAGGTGTACCACCTCACGTCTGACATGACGATGAAGGGCTTCCGCGGCTACTTCACCGAGACCAACGGCAGCGGCGCCGCATCCAACATCTCCTCCTGGAGTCTTGACGGCGATGCCACCGCCATAGGCAACATCACCGTGAACGGCAACACCAAGCACGACGTCTACAACACCGCCGGACAGAAGGTGAAGGCCAACACCGCCGACACCGACGGTCTGCCGCAAGGCGTGTATATCGTGAACGGAAAGAAAATCACCAAATAACCCAACCACGCACACATTATGAGAACATACATAAAGACCTACACCCTCGCGCTGATCGCACTGCTCTTCATGGCGGTGCAGGGCGCTGCGGCAGCAGAAACCAGGACGGCGCTCGTCACCGCCGGCTATGCTCCGTCGGGCAGCACGTTCAGCAAGACGACAAGCATC
>CAVHOL010000069.1:0-13589 GCA_963637655.1 bacterium
AATCTACTCGGCTAAAATTCAAAAATCCATCAAAGGTAATTTTTAGAACCCGCCTTTATTGTCTGATTCCCAACAAAACTGTTCTTCAAAATTACAATCACATGAGACATACCCTACTCTTCGCCCTTGCCGCCCTGCTCCTCCCCCTTGCCGCCCATGCACAGAATTGGGAGCACTACGGCGGCGTGTATGCCGCCTATCCCGAACCCGGCGATGCCGTCCGCACACCCGCACCGCAGGGCTACCGGCCCTTCTACATCAGCATGTTTGCCCGACACGGGTCGCGCTGGCTGCCCGACGACCGCCGCTACGACGCCATCGACAGCGTGTTTGCCGACACGCTCAACCTCACGCCGCTGGGACGCGACGTGCGCCGCCGGCTCTCCCTCATACACGACGACGCACGCGGACGCGGCGGCGGACTCACCGCCATCGGCGCCGCCCAGCACCGCCGGCTCGCCGAGCGCATGGCGGCGGCCTATCCCGAGGTGTTCGCCGACAGCGCACAGGTAGAGGCGCGGTCGAGCACCGTGGGACGCTGCGCCATGAGCATGGCCGCCTTCGCCATACGGCTGGGCCAGCTGCGCCCCTCGCTCCGCATCACCGCCGAGACCGGACAGCGCTACATGGACTACATCGCCTACACCTCGCCCGAAGAGCATGCCCTCGAGGCCGCTACAGGCAATGTGTGGACCATGCAGCCCGAACGCCTCATGCGCTCGCTCTTCGTCCGCCCCGAGCGCGTAGCCTCCTGGCGCGACGTGGCACAGGAGCTGCACACCATCGCCAGCGACACGCAGAACACCGGCACGGGCATCTCGCTCTACGACCTCTTCACCGAGGAGGAGATGCGGCAGATCTACGACATGAACAACCGCCGCATGCAGCGCTGCAACGGCATCTGCCCCGACAACCGCGGCATACCGCAGCAGTCGGCCGCACCGCTATGGCGCAACATCGTAGAGAGCGCCGACTCGGCCATCGCCTACGGACGGCCCGCCGCCCACCTGCGGTTCGGACACGACACGAGCCTCTACCGCCTGTACTCCCGCATGGGACTCTTCGAAGGCGAGCGGCGCATGGATGTCATCATACCCATGGCTGCCAACCTGCAGATGGTGTTCTACCGGAACGAAAGAAAGGAAGTCATCGTGAAGTTCATGCACAACGAGCGGGAGATCACGCTCCCCGCCCTCGAAAAATTGCGGGGCAAGACCTTCACGCTGCCTTGCCCCTACTACAGATGGGATGACGTCAAACGTCTGATACCCTAAAGACGTGTTCTAAAAAAAATGTCACCGCACTACTTCCACCGCCATGTCTTGTGCAGCAGACGCTGCCCGACATGGGCGATGGCCTTCGCCACGCGGCGGGGCGAGGCGTCCTTGCCCGCCACGATGAGCACCACAGCCGTGAGGATGAGCACGATGCCCACCGCCAGACGCGGGGTAAACTGCTCGCCGAACACCATCACGCCGATGGCCACGGCCGTGAGCGGTTCGAGCGCACCCATGATGGCCGTCGGCGTAGAACCGATATCATGCACGGCCACGACCATCAGCACCAGCGACAACACCGTAGGCACAATGGCCAGCTGCAGGGCGTAGGCCCACTGCCGCGGCGTAGTGAGCAGCTGCACACTGTCGCCCGTGGCGTAAGTGAAGACCAGCATGGCCAGCACGCCGAAGAACAGCACGTAGAACGTCAGTTTCACCGACGACATGCGCAGCGACGACTGGTTGACGATGACTATGTACACCGCATAGGTCAGCGACGACACCATCACCAGCAGCACACCCATACGGCTGAGCGCACTGCCGTCGGCACTCTGGTTGAGCAGCGCGATGCCGCCCAGCGCCAGACCGATGCTCAGCGCCGTGGCCACGGTGACACGCTCATGGAACATCGTCGCCATGATGACCGCCACCATGATGGGATACACGAAGAGGAGCGTCGAGGCGATGCCCACATCCATGTAGTTGAAACTGAAATAGAGCGACGACGACGACGAACCCATCAGCACGCCCAGGATGGCGAGCAGACCCAGTTCGCCGCGGCTCAGCGCAAACGACTTGCGCTCCACCACCATCATCACCGCCAATATCAGCGCGGCAAGGCCGAAACGGTAGACGAGCACCGTGTTGGGTGTCATGCCGTCGGCATAGAGATTCATCGCACCGAGAGGATTGGTGCCGTAGCACACGGCGGCCGCAATGCCGCAAAGCGTGCCCTTGACTTTAGAGTCCATAGACTTATTTTGTTGTTTTTCCTTGAATATCGTATCTCACTGAGAGACGCAAACGCTGGCCGTACCGTGACGGGCCCTGCCGCAAGCGGCGGCAAGATTTGCAAGGACAAAATTAGCGAAAAAAGCGCTACCCGCCAATGCCGGCCTATACAATTCACCTGCAAAGGAGCAAGATTCTCAAATTCTATTCGTACTTTTGTCATGCCGTTCAGACTTTTGGCCTGAATTTTCAGAACCCACCCTAAAATTGGAGATGACAAGCAAGATAAGACAGACACTGGCCGGTCTGGCCAAGACCGTATATTTCTCGGTCAAGACCGACCGCACCGTGAAGATACACGACAAGAAAAAGGTCAGCCGCCGTTCTACCTTCGAGCGCTGCTGCCGCCTGTACCCGGGCGTACATTTCTCGGGACACCTGGGCTACGGATCGTACATCAGCAACAACTCGAGCATCGAAGCCCGCGTCGGACGCTTCACTGCCATTGCTCCCGAGGTGCAGACCATCATCGGAAGACATCCCCTTGACCCCAAGTACGCCACTATCTCCCCGATGTTCTTCAGTCTGAGAAAGCAGACGGGATATACGTTTGCCACCGAACAGACGTTCAACGAGTTCAGCCGCGCCGACGCCGAAGGGCAATACGAGTGCGTCATAGGCAACGACGTATGGATCGGCACCAGGGCGCTCATCGTCGGAGGCGTGACCATCGGCGACGGAGCCGTCGTGCTTGCAGGGGCTGTCGTGACCAAGGACGTCCCGCCGTATGCCGTCGTCGGGGGCGTTCCGGCCAAGGTCATCCGCTACCGGTATGACGAGGAGACCATAAAGTTTCTGCTGCGCATCAGGTGGTGGGACATGCCGGAGGACTGGCTGAAGGAAAACTGGCGGCTGCTCAACGATATGGACCGACTGAAAGCCTACTTCGAGAAGCGGTAACGGCAAAAAACGGGCGGCAGACTGCCCGGTCCGCACTTTTTTGTGTAACTTTGTGTCTATACGCATCCCGCACAAGGGTGCGAAAGACAAACAGACATACATCCCGAAAAACAACATTATGGCAAAAGTATACGAATTCTTGGCCGACGGCTTCGAGGAAGTCGAGGCCCTGGCCCCCGTCGACATCCTGCGACGCGGCGGAGTAGACATCAAGACCGTCAGCACTACCAGCACGACCACCGTCACCTCTGCACACGGCGTGACCATGACGGCCGACCTCTGCATAGAAGACGCCGACCTCTCCGACGCCGACCTGCTGCTCATACCGGGCGGTCTGCCCGGCGCCACCAATCTGCGCGACCATGAAGGCGTGCGCGCCGCGCTCACCGCCCAGGACAAGGCCGGACGCTACATCGGCGCCATCTGCGCCGGACCGATGGTGCCCGGATCGCTCGGCCTGCTCAAGGGCCGCCGCGCCACCTGCTACCCCGGTTTCGAGAAATTTCTCGACGGGGCCGAGTACACCGCCGAACTGGTGACCGTCGACGGCAACATCATCACCGGCGAAGGGCCGGCCGCATCGCTGCCCTACGCCTACACGCTGCTCTCCCTCTTCCGGGGCGAGGAGGCCACGGCCGACATCCGCCGCGGCATGATGTACGACCATCTCGAACAGACCATCAAAGGCTGACCCGCATGGACTACGCCATCATCGTGGCCGGCGGCAAAGGCCTGCGCATGGGTTCGGAGACCCCCAAGCAGTTTCTGCCCGTAGGCGGACGCCCCGTGCTCATGCACACCATCGCACGGTTTCATGCCTACGACAAGGCGCTGCGCATCATCGTCGTCCTGCCCCGCGAGCAGCAGGACTACTGGCACACGCTGTGCCGCGAGCACGCCTTCGACATCCCCCACACCGTGGTCGACGGCGGACGCACCCGCTTCGAGTCGTCGAAACACGGACTGGACGCCATACCCGACGGCGAAGACGGCATCGTGGCCATACACGACGGCGTGCGCCCCTTCGTAGGGACGGATACCATCGGCCGCTGCTTCAGCGCCGCACGCCAGACAGGGGCCGCCATACCTGTACTGCCCGTGACCGACACGCTGCGCCTTGTCGCCCCCGACGGCAGCGGACACAACGTGCTGCGCAGCGACTACCGCATCGTACAGACTCCGCAGACCTTCAGCATCGCCGCCGCAAAGAAAGCCTTCGACTGCGACGACTGCCCCGCCTTCACCGACGACGCATCGGTCATCGAGGCCGCCGGCGGCACTGTCGCCATGATGGAAGGCAACCGCGAGAACATCAAGATCACCACTCCCTTCGATCTCACCGTGGCCGAAGCGCTGCTGCGGACACAGCCCTAAGACGCCCGCCATACCATCCCCCCCTTTTTCTTTCCCTCCGTAAAGTGTATTCCAAAGACAGATGAACGACATCCTCCAGCAAGACATCATGTATCTCCCCGGCGTAGGACCGCACCGCAAGGACATCCTCGCGCGGGAAGCCGGCATACACACCTGGGGCGACCTGCTCGAATACTATCCCTACAAGTACGTCGACCGCAGCCGCATCTACACCATACGCGAGATGACGCCCGACATGCCCTTCGTACAGATACGCGGACGCATACTGAGCTTCGAGGAGTTTGAGATGGGAGGAAGGAAGAAGCGGGTCGTCGCCCACTTCTCCGACGGCACGGGCACGGCCGATCTCGTATGGTTCAGCGGAGCGCAATACGTGTACAAGACCTACCGCCCGGGCGAGGACTACGTCGTCTTCGGACGCCCCGCAATGTACGGAGGCCGGTTCAGCTTCGCCCACCCCGACATCGACCGCGCCGCCGACCTGCAGCTCTCCGAGATGGGCATGCAGCCCTACTACTCCACCACCGAGTCGATGAAGAAGAACGGCATGACCTCGCACGCCGTGGAAAAGATGGTCAAGACGATGCTCGCCCGCATCACCGTACCGCTCGAGGAGACCCTGCCGCCCTACATCACCGGACCGCTGCACCTCGTGTCGCGCGATGCCGCAGTGCGCGGCGTACACTATCCGCACAACACCCTCGAAATGCAGAAGGCCCGCCAGCGGCTCAAGTTCGAGGAGCTCTTCTACGTGCAGCTCAACATCCTGCGCTACGCCAGCGACCAGCGGCGCAAGTACCGCGGCTACGTCCTCGGCCGCGTAGGCGAGGCATTCCATACGTTCTACGACCGCAACCTGCCCTTCCCGCTCACCGGAGCACAGAAGCGCGTGGTGCGCGAGATACGCGAGGACATGCGCTCGGGCCGGCAGATGAACCGCCTGCTGCAGGGCGATGTGGGGTCGGGCAAGACGCTCGTGGCCCTCATGGCCATGCTCATCGCCGTGGGCAACGGCTACCAGGCCTGCCTCATGGCCCCGACAGAGATACTTGCCGAGCAGCACATGGACACCATACAGTCGTTTCTGCAGGGCATGGATCTCCGCGTGGCCCTGCTCACGGGCATCGTCAAGAGCAAGCGCCGCCAGCAGGTGCTCGATGACCTCATCGCCGGACGCATCGACATACTCATCGGCACCCACGCCGTGCTCGAAGACCCGGTGCGCTTCGCCCGGCTCGGGCTCGCCGTCATCGACGAGCAGCACCGCTTCGGTGTGGCACAGCGCGCCAAGCTGTGGGGCAAGAGCGACAACCCGCCCCACATCCTCGTCATGACCGCCACCCCCATACCGCGCACGCTCGCCATGACCATCTACGGCGACCTCGACGTGAGCGTCATCGACGAGCTGCCGCCCGGACGCAAGCCCGTCGTCACCATACACAAGTACGACACCCAGACCACCAGCCTCTACGACGGCATACGCAAGCAGATACGGCAGGGACGGCAGGTATACATCGTGTTCCCGCTCATCAGCGAAAGCGAAAAAAGTGACCTGAAAAACCTTGAGGACGGATTCGCCGCCCTCTGCGACGTCTTTCCCGAGTTCCGCCTGAGCAAGGTGCACGGCAAGATGAAACCCAAGGAGAAAGACGAGGAGATGCGCAAGTTTGTCGCCGGCGAGACACAGATACTCGTCGCCACGACCGTCATCGAGGTGGGGGTCAACGTGCCCAACGCCTCGGTCATGGTCATCCTCGACGCCCAGCGCTTCGGCCTGTCGCAGCTCCATCAGCTGCGCGGACGCGTAGGGCGCGGTGCCGACCAGAGCTTCTGCATACTCGTGACCAACTACAAGCTCACCGCCGAGACCCGCAAGCGCATCGACATCATGTGCGAGACCAACGACGGTTTCCGCATCGCCGAGGCCGACCTTAAGCTCCGCGGGCCCGGCGACCTCGAGGGCACCCAGCAGAGCGGCATCGCCTTCGACCTGAAGATAGCCGACATCGCACGCGACGGCCAGCTCGTGCAGCTCGCCCGCCAGGAGGCACAGAAGATCATCGAGGCCGACCCCACCTGCTCGCGGCCGGAGTACGCCCCGCTTTGGACACGCCTCCGCTCTCTGCGCGACACGCACGTAGACTGGGCCGCCATCAGCTGATAGCGGAAAAGACCGGGTGAATACCGTCGGAATACACGGATCGCACCATAAAGAATTACAGCTAAATTGTAGTAGGTGCGGTGTCCCACCGCACAGCAACAAGAACAGACAAGACTGTTTGACGGTCGAAAATTATCGGTAATTGCTCCTTATTGTGCGGTGAGACACCGCACCTACTAAAAATCCTTGCCTTCATACAGAAAAAACTCCTACTCCCCTTTCTCTTCCTTTTCCACGGAGGCCTCACTGCCCGTCTCCGTGACACGCCCCTTGTAGAGCGAGGGCGTCTCGCCGACAATGCGCTTGAAGATCTTGGCCATGGCCGACGCATCGGTGAAGCCCGCCTTCTGCGACAGTTCTGCCATCGTGAGGTGCGGCTGGGTCTCCATGAGCCGCTTCACCTCGTCGACGCGGAGCATATTGATCCACCGGTTGAAGTTGCACCCGTACACCGTATTGAGAAAATCGGAGAGCAGGCGCGCGCTCACCTCCATATCCTTGGCCGTTTCCTTGAGCGTGACGGAGGTACGCATGAAGGGTTTGTCGTCGCGGCGGCACCAGTTTTCTATGGCCTTCTCCACCTGAGGGGAATATCCGTCGGCACGCTGGGCTCTCGCATGCGGTTTTGGGCGTGGGGCTGACGGGGCTGCGGCGGGCTTGCAAGCCGCCGGTGACAGAGACGGTGCCGCTACGTCTGTACGGACAGACGGCAGCATGCTCAGCGTCATGATGGCCGACACCTGCGAACAGAACATGAGGACGAAGAGCATGATGTAGCGCGTGTTGAGCAACGTGAGGTCGGTCAGACCGATAAGAAACACGAAAAGAAACACGTAGATCATCGTGTGGAAACACTGCGCCGACGCCATGCCCCGCTGCGCACGCAGCACATGGCGGGCACGGCCGTAGACATGAGGGATGACCCTCGTGGAACAGGCGTACAGGCTGACGATGCTGACAGAGAAAAGGATGTAGCGTATGACGTTGCCCACGTCGGAACCGGCGTACTGCTGGTAGCGGTCAAACGTAAACGGCGCACCTATCACACAGTGGTAGCCGATGATGTTGGCGGCGGTCACCACCACCAGAAGGGCGACCATGAACTTCATGAGACGCTGCGCCGTATAGCGGGCACGGAGCAGCGACAGCAGATAGCCCGCAATGAGGAACACCTGCACAAAGTAACTGGTAGGCACAACGTACTGGTCGAGCAGAGACAAGGGTATGCCGGCCACCATGAGCATGCAGCCGCCGATGTCGCACACGACCTCGCCGATAAGACTGAGGGCCAGAAAGATGCGGGCACGGACGACATATACGTCCTCGTCGCCGCGACGGCAGGCCAACAGGATGATGGCCGTGGACAGGCACATGGCACCCATGATCAGTGCAAAAGAGTAGAGGGTCAGGTTCATGTGTTGCGGTCTTTGAGGAGAACGGAATAAAAGACGGACTGGCGGGTGTAAGAAAGGCCAGCCTCAGTGGTTGTGCTGACGGGCTGGCCTTGTATGTGGTGGAGTGTAGCGCGCATAGGCGGCGCATGGAAGGTTATGAACAACGGAGTATCTGTCCGGGACGTATGCGCATCGTGCGGCGGATATGGTTGAGCTGGCAGATGCGGTCGACGGTCACGCCGCGCTTTTGGGCGATGCTTTCGAGGGTCTCGCCCGAAACGACCTTGTGGTAGACCACCTGGTCGTTGAGTCCGGATGTGGTGCGGTCGTTGGTGCTGTAGTCGGCGTCGCCGTTCTCACGCGCCAGCGTTCCGGTCTCCTGCTTGCCGCGGAGACGGGTGGCCTCGGTCGACTCGGCATCGTAACTGTCGCGGCTGAACGTGTAGTAGTCGCCCGTGACGTCCTGTGCGCGGAAGTCGAACATGAGGGCGGGATTGAGGGCTACGCCGCAGAGACGGGTCTCGAAGTGCAGATGCGAACCGGTACTGCGTCCGGTGTTGCCGCCCAGGCCGATGACCTCGCCGGCACGCACTTCCTGGTTTTCTTCCACAAGCTGCTTGGAGAGGTGGCCGTAGATGGTCTCCAGACCGTTGTTGTGGCGTATGACGATGTATTTGCCGTAGCCGCCGCCCTCGTATCTTACGATGCGCACCTTGCCGCTGAACGCAGCGCGTATGCTGTCGCCGATGTAGACCTTGATGTCAAGACCCTTGTGCTGGCGTCCCCAGCGTGAACCGAAGTTGCTGGTGATCACGCGGCTCGGCGTGGGCATGCAGAAGTGGCGGAGATCGATGCGGTATTTGTCGGGCAACTCGGTGGCGCGGTGGGCATAGCGGTTGTCCCAGTTCTGATAAAGGTCGGCTGCAGGGGATTCGAGCTCTTCGCGCGCAGTGATATTCTTGAGCATGATGGTGTCGACTGACTTCATCTTGCGGTCTATCGGTGCCTGGCGGGCCAACAGGTCCTGTCCCATGGTCGGCAGTGAAGTGAACGCGAGAATGGCTGATATGGCAAATGACTTTACAATTTTCTTCAAATTCATATTTTAGGTGTCGTTTTTATAGATGGGGAATAGACGGTGAACTATTCCCAAGCAAGGCGTATCGAGCGGTGCAATAGCACTCAACACTTTGGAACTGCTACAAAGATAGGATTTTTTCGGTAAAATCGGACAGACCACGACCTATTTTATTCGTCTTTTAACAGTCTGAGGGTCAAATTCGTAGAATTTTACGTTTTTTTTCGGTTTCCCGTGCATATCCGAAAAAAGCAGTCGTTCCTCACGGAGCAACTGCTTTTAGATTTCTTTTACCATGGATCTCTTCCCCATGTCATCCCTTCACAGGGCGGGCATGCGTGCAGATCCGTCTAATCATATGGTATGCAAATTTATTTATGAAAAATCATTTCCTTGTCTGTCAGGCGCACATCAGTTGTTCTCTTCAGGTGCCTTGTCGATGAGGTCCATAAACTGGTCGAGCTTCGGCGTGATGATGATCTGCGTGCGGCGGTTGCGCTGCTTGCCCACCTCGGTAGAGTTGGTGGTGACGGGGTTGTACTCGCCGCGTCCGCCGGCGGTGAGGCGTTTCGGGTCTACACCGTACTGGTTCTGCAGGGCCTGCACGACGCTGGAAGCGCGGAGGGCGGAGAGATCCCAGTTGTTGCGGATATTCTTCATCGAGGCGGCGGAGGTATTGACGGGCACATTGTCGGTGTTGCCCTCGATGAGCACCTCATAGTCGCTGTAGTCGGTGATGATCTTGGCGATCTTGCCGAGCGTCTCGGCAGCACGGTCGTTGATTTCGTACGATCCGCTCTTGTAGAGCATGTTGTCGGCCAAAGAGATGTAGACGACGCCCTTGAGCACCTGCACGTCGACCTCCTTCATCTCCTCCTTGCTGAGCGAGCGGGTGAGGTTGTTGGTGAGGACCATGTTGAGGGAGTCTGACTTCGACTTCACCTCTACAAGGTGGCGTATGTACTGGTTGGACTCGTTGATCTGGTCGACGAGCTTGGAGATGTTCACATTGTTGGAGTTGGCATTGGTCAGGCTCTTGTCGAGCGATCCCTGCAGGGCGGCATAGTCGCTCTTCTGCTGGGCAAGCTGGTCTTCGAGCGCAGCGACGCGGGCGCGGGCAGCGGCAAGCTCCTCCTTGGCATTCTGATAGTTGCCGGTGAGTTCCTTGTTTTCAAGGCGGCAGTTCTCCAGATCTTTCTTGCTGGCGCAGCTCGACATGAGCAGCAGGCCCGAAAGCATGGCTACTGCCAATACATTGGTCTTTTTCATTTTGGGTCTATCCTTTCGTTTTTAGTTAGGGCGTGGTCTGTGTTCTGATAGTTCCACGCCTTTATGCGGTTTGCAGGAGCCTGTACGGAGGCACACTCCTCCCATCGGCCTTGCAAAGTTATTGATATGACGGACAATAGGGCGAAATGTATAACTTATTTAATCTTATTTAACCCACTCTCCATGCGTTTGACTTTTTTTAGAAATCACACAAGTCTCTTGCAACAGGACGCACCTGCCGACCGCGCAGCAAAAAAAATCCCGGGTCTGCCTGTCGGGGCAAGTCCGGGACTTGGGGTATCAGACGGCCCTGACGGGCCATTCTATGTCAATGCTGGTTGCTATACCGTTATTGTGCGATGAAGGCAAACTGGCCGGTGATATCATTGAAATATACCTTGTACTTGCCTGCGGGGATGGTGAGGTTGTCGCCGTCGGCCACGCCTGTACCGTAGTACATGCTGCCCTGGGTCTGGTAGGAGCCGCCCCAGTTGACTGCCCAGCCGCCGTCGGCACGGAACTTCACGCCGCCGGTGGTGGCAAACGTGGTCTCTACGTACCAGTTGTGCGGTGCTACCTGTGTCATCTCTACGTCGCCGCCCCAAGTGTTGAAGTCGCCGATGAGGCCCACGAGGGTGTGCTCGGTGGGAGCCTGGTTGTCGAGACGAGTCCAGGTGTAGGTCTTGTTGGCCATGTTGAGCGTGAGCTTGTAGTAAGCGCCCTTCTCAGGCACGACGATGGCACCGGCACCGGAGTTGACGAGCTTGCCTGAAGGACTGTTGTCGCCGTCGGAGACTGCACCCCAGCACTTGTCCCAGTCGCCCAGGCTTGTGCCTTCCCAGATCTTGAGGTTGCCGTCGTTGATCCACTTGGTGGTGTACGATACGCTCGAGCCTTCCTCGTTGTAGAACAGGCAGGTGGCTGCGGCCTCGGCATTCCATCCGGCTACGGCGCCTACCATGTAGTAGGTAGGAGTCTTCTCGATGGTGTAGGTGTAGTCCATCATGTTGAGCGTGAGGGTATAGGTGCCAGCTTCGGCGATCTTGCCGGCCTGCGGGTTCTCGGTGACGAGTGCGCCGGTAGCGTCGGTGCTGCCGTCTACGGCAACGCCTACCACGCCGTCGGCCCAGGTGTCACCAGAGGTGACGTTCTCCTGCGGGATGATCTTCCAGTACTGTCCGTCGCTGCTGGTGGTGAAGGTGATGGAGAATACGGGATCGTCGTACACGTCCTGGTCGGAGTGGGTGAACTTCATGTCGGTCTTGAGCGTCCAGTCGGTCATGTTGCCGATGAGGTAGTAGGCCGATGAGATGTGCGGGCCCTTCGGGGTGACGTTGAGGTCGATCTCGCCTGCGTCGACGTACATGGCCTGTCCGCCGATGACCACGTCGGAGTAGGTGTGTACCTTGAACGGACGTGCGGACGGACGGCGGCCGTAGGCCTCGACGACGGCATTCTGCAGAGCGGTGCTGTCGACCGTGCCCTCATTGGTGGCGTCGAGCGTGACGGAGGCCGTCGAGGTGGCTTCACCCGACGGAGTGATGACGATGCGGGTCTTCTGCAGCGTTGCGCCCTCGGGGAGGGAAGCGGTGGAGAGGGAGAATACCTTCACTGCAGTGCCGGGGTTGGCCAGGTTGACATCGCCCGTGGCCGTGGCTTTGAAGCCGGGAAGGGTGACGGCCGATTCCTGGTCGTTGTGCTGCGGAGCGGCCCAGTCGTCGTAGTCGCCCTTGCATGAGGACATCAAGGCGAGGGCTGAGAGAAGAAGGCCGCTCAGTAATATGTTCTTTTTCATAGTGCGAAATTCTTTTTTGTGGGTTCTGTTGTTGATGGTGTCCGCTGCGGGTCCGCCGCTGGGGGCGGCAGACCGTGTGCGGATGCGGTTGCTACTTCACCTCGGCCTTGTCGTAGTCGAAGTCGATGTAGAGTTTCTGTCCGGTCGTGGCCGTTACGGAGTAGTCGCTGCCTACGTCTGCGCTCCAGTTGCTGGGGATGTTGACAGTACGCCAGTAGAGAGAGCCCTTGTAGATGGTGAACTCAGTGCGCCACCAGTCGATGCCGGGCACGTGGATGTAGGCGCGGAGCTCGCCGCCGCCGGTGAAGGCGGGCGATACCCACTGTCCGCTTGCGTCGGCGGGAGCGGTCAGCTGCCATGCAGCGTCGGTGTCGGTCCATGCGCCGCCGGCCACTGCGCCGATGACGTAGGAAGATCCGGGATAGACGGTGAGGTTGGACACGATGGTGTTGTTGGCGATCTCGGCCTTCATCAGCAGCGTGTACCATCCGGCCTTGGCTACCTGTATGCCGCCGTCTGCGCCTTCGGTGATGCCGGCTTCGGCCTCGTCGTTGACTGTGGTGGTGAGCTTGAATCCGTTGGGTGCGGATTCGTCGTCGCCGCCCCATGTGAAGGTGGAGTTGGCCTTGAGGTATACCATGGCGTACCACTGTCCGTCAAATCCGTAGACGGGCGCCATCTTCTTGGCTTCGGTACCGGCGTGTATGCTCTGTCCGGCAAGGTAGATGGTGGAAGGCATCGTGGCTACATAGGATACGACGACCTTGGGCAGTTCGATGATATTGGAGTAGCAGTATCCGGTCGACGTGCGGTCGACGTGGGCACGCAGGCGGAGATAGACGGGCATCACGATGCCTGAGGGGTCGGCGCCGTTGTGGGCTTTTTGGTAGAGGTTGACGACGGCGTTGTTGAGCTCGGTGGCGTCGACGTTCATGTTGGCCTGTGTGTATGTGGAGGTCAGCGTGGTGTACTGTGCGCTCTCTTCGCTCTTGGCAAACTCGGCCTTGTCGATGGCTACCTGCACCTCATAGACCGTGACCACGGGGAAGCCGTATCCGGGCTGCGAGGTGGTGAGGTTGATGGAGGTGGAGTTGGCCAGGTCGTACGTATTGTTGGCTGCGTAGGCCGGTACGTTGAGCACAAACTCCGTAGGCTCCTGCAGCGTGGGGTTGCTGTCGGTGTCGCTGTCGCACGCGGTCATCAGCGGCAGGGCCACGATGGCGAGTACGGGTACGAGCAGACTTTTCAATATATGTTTCATGTCTGTGTCTTGTTTTGAGGTTAATACATGTATCGCCTGTTATTAGTAGCCCGTGTTCTGGTGCATGTT